>CAIYPH010000661.1 GCA_903928045.1 uncultured Rhodospirillales bacterium | reverse complement strand
TGCCGTTGGCGTACACCCCGCGGACACTGGGGAGCGGTAGACACCAGGGGACTAAAAGTTTTTTGCTTCTTTTTTCCAAAAAAGAAGCGCTTCCTTTGCTTCTGGCTATTTCTACCCAGTATCGCCCCCCGGCGAAACCCCGCGAAGGCGGCTTCTGTCGCGCGCGTTCCTGGCCTAGTCTTCCCCATCACGAAATGCCGGAAAAGGAAGGCACGATGAGGGATTTCTCGGGGAAAACGGCCATCGTCACCGGCGGCGGCACCGGCATGGGGCGCGAACTGGTGCGCCAACTCGTCGCCGAAGGCTGCAACGTTGCGCTATGCGACGTCTCGGCCGCCGCCATGGCGGAAACCGTTGCCCTCTGCCAGACAACCGGCCTGCCGCAGGGCCTGCGCCTCACCACCCACATCGCCGACGTGTCCGACGAGCCCCAGGTGCTGCGCTTCCGCGATGAAATGGCGGCGCAGCACGGTGTCGATCACATCCACCTGCTGTTCAACAATGCCGGAATCGGAGGCGGCGGCAGCATGATCGCCGATAGCCGCGCCGCCTGGGAGCGCACCTTCAACATCTGCTGGGGCGGCGTCTATCTCAACACCCGCGCCTTCCTGCCGATGATGCTGAAGGCGCCGGAGGGCCACATCATCAACACATCCAGCATCAACGGCTTCTGGGGCAGCATCGGCCCGCACACGCCGCACACCGCCTATGCCGCGGCCAAATTCGCGGTGAAAGGCTTCACCGAGGCGCTGATCGCCGATCTCCGGGTCAACGCCCCGCACATCAAATGCTCGGTGGTGATGCCCGGCCATATCGGCACCTCGATCGCCGCCAATTCCCGACGCATCCATCTCGGCACCGACAGCGACGCCATGAGCGCCCCCGAGATCGCCGCCGTGCGCGCCCGCCTGAAGGCCCAGGGCATGAATGTCACGGCGATGACCGACGAGGCCATCGTCGCCTTCGTCGCCGAACGCGCCCGACGCTTCCAAGAGGATGCGCCGATGACGGCCGCCGCCGCCACCACCGTCATCCTCGATGCCGTCAAAGCCGGGCAATGGCGCATCCTCGTCGGCGAGGACGCCCACAAGATCGATGCCCGCGTGCGCGCGACGCCGGAGGCAGCCTATGACGTCGAGTTCTTCACCGATTTCGCCCGCGACGTGGGCTGGCTCCTCGGGCGCTGATTGGTCGTCGCCGCCTCCGGCGATGCCGGGTTGCCAGCACGCGCGGGACAACCTTAGGCTGCAATCCACACGATAGAAGGGACAACCCGCGATGCCCCATTCCCTGACGCAGGCCGCCGCCGTCGGTAAGCTTGATGCGCTGCACTGGCGCGGTATCGGCCCCTCCCGCGGCGGCCGCGTGGTCGCGGTCGCCGGCGACTTCAAGAACAAGGCGACCTTCTATTTCGGCGCCTGCGCCGGCGGCATCTGGAAAACCGAGGATGGCGGTGTCTACTGGCGCAACGTCTCGGATGGCTTCCTCAACACCGCCGCCGTCGGCGCCATCGCGGTCGCGCGCTCGGATTCCAACGTGATCTACGCCGGCATGGGCGAGACCACCATCCGGCTCGACGTCTCGTATGGCGACGGCGTCTACAAGTCGACCGATGCCGGGCGCACCTGGAAGCATATGGGGCTCGCCGCCAGCAAGCATATCGGCCGCATCTGCATCCACCCCACCAACCCCGACATCGCCTATGTCGCCGTGCTCGGCGACATCTTCGGCGACCATGCGGAGCGCGGCGTCTACCGCACCATGGATGGCGGGTTGACCTGGCAGTGCGTGCTGCACCGCGACAGCAAGACCGGCGCGATCGACATGTCGATCGACCCCGATAATCCCCGCGTGCTGTTCGCCAGCATGTGGCAGACCCGCCGCAATTTCTGGAACATCTCCTCCGGCGGCCCCGGCTGCGGCCTGTTCCGCTCGATGGATGGCGGCGACACCTGGGAGGAGATCACCTCCGCCCCCGGCCTGCCCACGGGCATGCTCGGCAAGATCGGTGTTACCATCTCACCGGCGCAATCCGGCCGCGTCTGGGCGCTGATCGAGGCGCCGGGCGAGGCGTGCGGCCTCTACCGCTCCGACAACTATGGCGCCGCCTGGAAGCTGGTGTCCAACAGCCGCGACCTGATGCACCGGCCCTGGTACTACACGCACGTGTTCGCGGACCCGTGCCACGCCGGCACCGTCTACATCACCAATCTCAACATGTGGAAGTCGACCGACGGCGGCGCGACCTTCACCGAGATCATGACCTCGCATGGCGACAACCATGATCTCTGGATCGACCCGGCTGACCCCAGCCGGATGATCGAGGGGAATGACGGCGGCGCCCAGGTGACGTTCAATGGCGGCATCACCTGGTCGAGCATCTACAACCAGCTCACCGGCCAGTTCTATCGCATCGATGTCGATAACCGGTACCCCTACAACGTCTACGGCACCCAGCAGGACAACACCTCGATCGCCGTGCCCTCATCCTCCGTGTGGGGCGCCATCACCCTGGGCGATTGCTTCTACCCCGGCACCGGCGAGAGTGGCTTCATCGCGGTGAAGCCGGATGATCCCGATATCGTTTATGTCGGCGCGGTGGGCTCGAGCCCGGGCGGTGCCGGCGCGCTGCAGCGCTATGACCATCGCACCAAGCAGATCCAGCTGGTCAACGTCTGGCCCGAGCAATCCGCCGGCGTCGCGCCGCGCGACCTTAAATACCGCTTCGCCTGGACCTACCCGATCCTGTTCTCCCCGCATGACAGCGGCACGCTCTATGTCGGCGGCAACCACGTGTTCCGCTCGCGCGACGAGGGCATGAGCTGGCAGCCGATCTCGCCCGACCTCAGCCTCAACGACCGCAGCCGCCAGGACCATTCGGGCGGTGATGTTACGCGCGAGAGCGCCGGTGCCGAGGTTCACGGCACCTGCGCCAGCGTGGTCGAGTCGTCGCACCGCAAGGGCGAGATCTGGGCCTCAACCGATGACGGGCTGGTGCATGTCACCCGCGATGACGGGGCCAATTGGCACAACGTGACGCCGCCCGGCATGCCGGCGCTGGCCTATGTCGGCTGCGTCGAAATCTCAGCGCATGATCCGGACACCGTCTACGTCGCCGCCACCCGCTACAAGCTGGCGGATTACGAGCCCTACCTGTTCCGTACCAAGGATGGCGGCAAGAACTGGCAGTCCATCAACGGCGATTTGCCCGCCGGCGAGATCACCCGCGTGCTGCGCGCCGACCCGGTGCAGCCCGACCTGCTGTTCGTCGGTACCGAAACCTCGGTGTTCTTCAGCGCCGATGACGGCACCACATGGGCGCGGCTGCCCGGCGGGCTGCCGGTGGTGCCGGTCTACGATCTCAAGATCAAGGACAGTGACCTGATCGCCGGCACGCATGGCCGCTCGTTCTGGATCCTGGATGACATCTCACCGCTGCGCAGCCTCGCCGCCGGGGCCACCGCGCTGCTGCCGCCGCGCACGGCGGTGCGCACCAAGCTGCACCATGCGGCGCTCGGCGGGCTGAAGCCCGGCACCACCTTCGCGCTCGCCTTCGGCATCGCCGGCGGCATCACCACCCATGAGATGCCCGACGGCTCGCGCCGCCGCGAATATCTCGACATCGGCGAAAACCCGCCGATCGGCGCGGTGGTGCATTACTGGCTGGAGGATGGCGCCGGCCCGGTGACGCTCACGTTCAAGGATGCGGCCGGCAACGTGGTGATCAGCCTGCGCTCGGACGACAAGAGCATCGGCATCGCCAAGCGGCCCACCGCAAAGCCTGGCCTCAACCGCTATGTGTGGGACCTCAAATACCCCGGCCCGACCAAGATCGACGGCAGCCTGTTCACTCTCAAGGTGAAGCCGCTGGTCAACGAGCCGGATGGCGCAGCCGGCCCCACCGCGGTGCCTGGCAGCTATACGGTCGATCTCGCGGTGGGCGGCACGACCCACAGCGTGAAGCTGACCATCGTGCGGGACCCCCGCCTTGCCACCGCCGACAAGGACTACGCCGACCAGCTGGCGCTGCTGCAAACGCTGAACGCCGCCATCGGGCGGGGCAACGAGGCGGTCAACCGCGCCCGCCGCCTCAAGCGCCAGCTTGCCGCCCTGTCGGACCGGCTCGGCCCCGATGCCGCGCTCGGCCCGGCCATCGGCGCGGCGACGGACGGGCTCACCGGCATCGAGGGCGTACTGGTGGACGTGCATCGCGTCTCCCCGCGGGACACGCTGCGCAACCCCTCCGGCCTCACCGACACGCTCGCCGCCCTGGTCGCCTACGTCTCCAACGCCGACAACCGGCCGACCGCGCAGGGCTATGCCATCGTGGCAGAGAAGGTCGGCAAGCTCGACGAACAAATCGCCAAGCTCGAGACCCTGATCGCCACCGACATCGCCGCCATCAACCACGCCGCCGGCAACGGCCCCCATGTCGGGGCCTGATCTCTAACCTAAGGATTTCACCATGGATTTCTTCGAAACCCTGTTTGGCCTCTCCCCCGATGGTGGTGACGGCTCCACCGAGGCGCTGTGGGTCGGCGCCATCGCCGTCGCCGCGGCGGTGTTCATTTTCCGCCGCCGCATCATGGCCTGGGTCGCCGCCCGCCAGCGGTAACCGCCGTCACCCCTCCGCGGTGGGGAGCCAGACGTTGAACGTGCTGCCCCGGCCTTCCTCGCTGTCGATAGCGAGTTGGCCACGGTGGCGGTTGACGATGTGCTTGACGATGGCGAGGCCGAGCCCCGTCCCTCCGGCGCCGCGCGAACGTACCTTGTCGACGCGATAGAACCGCTCGGTCAGGCGGGCGAGATGGGCGCGTGGAATGCCTGGCCCGTCATCGCTGATCGCCAGCAGCACGCCGGGCCGTGCTGGCCATCGGGTGCCCGTGGCGGGGCCCAGGGATACCCGGATTTCGCCGTTCTCGGCGCCGTATTTCACTGCGTTGTCGATGAGGTTGCCGAGCACCTGAGCCAGTTGGTCGGCATCTGCCGTCACCTCCGGCAGACCCTCGGAGAGATCGAGCCGCAGCCGGCCGGGCGCGAGGCGAGGTTCGAACCCCGCCGCGACGCTGCGGATCAGTTTCGCCAGATCCACCCGGTCGGCCGGCGGCAGATGTTCGGTGAGTTCGACGCGCGAGAGGCTGAGCAGGTCGTCGATCAGCCGATGCATCCGCGCCGCCTGCTCGGCCATGATGCCGAGGAAGCGGCGCTGTGCCGGTGGATCATCGGCGGCGGGTCCACGCAGCGTGTCGATGAAGCCGATCACGCTGGCCAGCGGGGTGCGCAGTTCATGGCTGGCATTGGTGACAAAATCCGAGCGCATGCGTTCCACCGCGCGTTCCCGCGTGCGATCCGACAGCACCACCATCGCCGCGGTACCATCGGCCAGCACAGGATCGAGCAGGATGACGGTAGCCTGCAACTCGCGCTCCACCGGCACCGGCAGGGTGATGTCGGCGGTCTGCGGCTGCCTGCTGGCGAAGCCGCGGTCGATCGCGCCGCGCAGCAGGGGGTGGCGCAGCACGGCGGCCATTTCGGTGCCGAAGACCGTGCGCGCGGCGGCGTTGCTGCGGTAGAGGGTGCGATCCTCGCCGAACAGCAGCAGCGGGTCGGGCAGCGAATCGACGATCGTCTCACTCGATCGCCGGGCCGCGTTGGCCGCACTGGCCAGGGCAGCGAGGCTGCGGGCCTGGCGGTCGATGTCGGCGGTGATGCGCTGCGCCTCGCGGCGATGCAACAGCGTCAGCAACGCCGCGCCGAGGAGGCAGGCGCCCAGAGCCATCGCCGCGGGTTCGGCCGCCAGCCATCCTCCGGCCCACAGCACCAGCAGCGTTAGCGCTGGTGCCGCCGCGAGGGCCGCGAAGATCTGCCGGGCGCGCATCGGGCTAGATGCCCGGCGCGGTCAGGCTCTCCGGCGACGCATCGATGATAGTCGCGCCTCCGCGCTGGATTTCGAAAATCGCGAGCCCCCGCCGCACCCTCCCGTCCGGCTGCAAGGCCAGCACGCCATTCACCCCGGCGAACCCCTCGGGCCGGCACAGAGCGGCCATGCTGAAGCCCTCGCCGCGCATCGCGAGCGCCCGGGCGATGCTGGCGGCATCATAGGCGAAATCGGCGAGGCCCGGCGCCGGAGCGTTGTTGGCGGCTTCGTAGCGGGCGGCGAAATTGGCGCGCAGTGCCGGGTCCGGCGCGGCATACCAGGCGGCTTTGAGCTCGGCCTCGCTGGTGACCTGCGGGGCGCTCCACAGCGCCGGGCCGATCACCCGGACAGATGGCGGGTCGATGTCGTAGTAGGGCAGCAGGCTTGCCAGGGTGTGCAGATTGTCGCCGAAATCCGACAGCAACAGCGCGTCCATCGGCGGCGGCGGCACGGGGTGTTTGACCAGTTCGGCCGCCTTCTTGCGCCCCTCGGCCGTGCCGAGTGCGCGGGCGGCCTTGATCTGGGCATCCATCGGGCCGCGGCGGTTGGCGTAGTCCGACACCTCACGCATCGTGGTGTTGGCCGATTGCATGGTGCCGCCATGGTAGCGGATGACCGGCGGCGGTAAGGCCGCTTCGGCGAGCGCGTCGGTGAGCGCGGTGCCCATCGCCTGGCCGAAGGCGTCCTGCGCGAGAACCGCGGCAATCCGCGTCTTGCCCTGGGCGGCGAGCGCACCCACGAGGCGGCGGACCTGCTGGGCCGGGGTGAGGCCGAGGGCCCAGACGCCTGGGCGGGCCTGGGCGGTATCGTTGGTGAAGGCCAGCATAGTTACCCCCGCCGCGGTCGCTGGCCCTGCGGCGGCGGCGGTCTCGGCCGCGGTGAGCGGGCCGATCAGCATCGCGGCGCCGGCGGCGATCGCCTGGTTCGCCGCTCCGGCGGCGCCTTCGGCGGTGGAGGCGGTGTCGAATTCCAGGAGTTGCGGCGAGCCTTCTTGCGCCAAGGCAAGTTTCGCGGCCGCCACCAGAGCCGCCCCGCGCTCGGCATTGGGGCCGGTGAGCGGGGCGAGGATGGCAACCAGAGTGCCGGCTGGCGCCTGGCTGGAGAGCGTGTCGGAGACGACCGCGGGCTGTGCCGGCATTGCGGACGGCGCCGGCGGCTTCGGTAGTGGCCGTGGCGCCAGCACCGACGGGGCCATGGCGGAGCCGCCCGCGCTTTGCGGGGCGCCGCCGCAGCCGCTTAGTGCTAGAAGGGTGGCGGCAAAGGCAAACCATGTCCGACGAAGCATTCGATCCACTCCAAGAAGACGACCATTCCCCCGGCAAGACGCCGCCGGAGGGTCTTGTGCTCATTCCGACGCCGATCGGCAACCTCGGCGACATGACAATCCGTGCCATCGAGGCGCTCAAGGCCGCCGACACGATTCTCTGCGAGGATACCCGCACCAGCGCCCGGTTGCTCAGCCATTTCGGTATCACCGGCCGCACCATGGCGCTCCATGAGCACAACGAGGACGGCCGTATCGCCCAGGTGCTCACGATGCTGCGCGAAGGCAAGCGGGTGGCGCTGATTTCCGACGCCGGCACCCCCCTGGTGTCGGACCCCGGCTACCGCCTGGTCCGCGCCGCCATTGCCGCCGGCCTCCCCGTCGGTGGCGTGCCGGGCGCCAATGCCGCGCTGCTGGCGCTCACCTTGTCCGGCCTTCCGCCGCACCCGTTCCTGTTCCTTGGCTTTCCGCCACCCCGCGGCGCCGCGCGGCGAGCCGCGTTCGCCAGCCTGCGCGCCGCGGAGGTGGCCGGGTTGTCGGCGACGATGATCTGGTACGAGGCACCACACCGACTGGTCGAAACCCTGGAGGACCTCGCCGCCGTGCTCGGCCCGCGCGAATCCGCGGTGGCGCGGGAGTTGACCAAACGGTTCGAGGAAGTCCGCCGCGGCACCCTGCCCGACCTCGCCGCCGATTTCACCGTCCGCCCGCCGAGGGGGGAAATCACCATCGTGGTCGGACCAGCCGGCGATACGGCGCCTGACGCCGACGACCTCGACGCGCGTCTTCGCGCGGCCCTGGAAGGGCACCGGCTGAAAGAGGCGGTCGCGCTCGTCACGGCGGCGACCGGGCTGCCGCGCAAGCAGGTCTATGCGCGGGCGTTGACGCTTACGTCGCTCGACTAGCTGGGTTCTGGCCGCTGGGTGAGCTGCAAGAACGACTTACTCACCCTATGACCGCAGCCCAGGCGCCTCCTGCCCGGTGCGCGCGACATATTCGGTATATCCGCCGCCATACTGGTGCACCCCCTCCGGCGTCAGCTCCAGCACCCGGTTGGACAGCGCCGCAAGGAAGTGGCGGTCATGCGAGACGAACAGCATGGTGCCCTCGTACTGCGCCAGCGCCGCGATCAGCATCTCCTTGGTCGCGATGTCCAGATGGTTGGTCGGCTCGTCCAGCACCAGGAAATTCGGCGGATCGAACAGCATCCGCGCCATCACCAACCGCGCCTTCTCGCCGCCTGACAGCACACGACACTTCTTCTCCACCTCATCGCCCGAGAAGCCAAAACAGCCGGCCAGCGTGCGCAGCGCGCCCTGATTGGCGCGGGGATGCGCGTCCTCCAGCGTCTCGAACACGGTGCGGTCGCCGTCCAGCAACTCCATCGCGTGCTGCGCGAAATAGCCGAGCTTCACGCTGCCCCCGAGCGCCACGCTGCCGTCATCGGGATCGGTGGTGCCGGTGACCAGGCGCAGCAGGGTCGATTTCCCGGCGCCATTGGTGCCCAGCACGCAGCAGCGCTCCTTGCGGCGGATCAGCACGTCGAGCCCGTCATAGATCACCCGCTGGCCGTAGCGCTTATGCACGCCCTTGAGGTTCACCACGTCCTCGCCCGAGCGAGGCGCCGGCGGGAAATCGAAGCTCACGCTTTGCCGGCGCTTCGGCGGCTCCACCCGGTCGATCTTCTCCAGCTTCTTCACCCGGCTCTGCACCTGGCTCGCATGCGAGGCGCGCGCCTTGAAGCGCTCGATGAACTTGATCTCCTTGGCAAGCATCGCCTGCTGCCGGTCAAACTGCGCCTGCATCTGGCGCTCCATCAGCACGCGCTGCTGCTCGTAGAACTCGTAATCGCCGGAATACGCCGTCAGCGTCCCGCCATCGATCTCGATCACCTTGTTGATCACGCGGTTCATGAACGCGCGGTCGTGCGAGGTCAGCATCAGCGCGCCTTCGAAGCCCGCCAGAAACTGCTCCAGCCAGATCAGGCTCTCGAGATCGAGATGGTTCGAGGGTTCGTCGAGCAGCATCACATCCGGCCGCATCAGCAGGATGCGGCCCAACGCCACGCGCATTTTCCACCCGCCCGACAGCGCGCTGACGTCGCCGTCCATCATCTCCTGGCTGAAGCCGAGCCCGGCCAGCACCTCCCGCGCCCGGCTCTCCAGCGCATAGCCGCCGAGCGACTCGAACCGGGCCTGCACCTCGCCGAAACGCTCGATCAGCGCGTCGAAATCCTCCGTTTCCGGGTCGGCCATCGCCGCCTCCAGCGCGTGCAGCTCGGCCGCGACCGTGCTGACATCGCCGGCGCCATCCATCACCTCGGCCGCCGCGCTGCGGCCCGCCATCTCGCCGACGTCCTGGCTGAAGAAGCCGATCGTCACCCCGCGATCGATCAGCACCTGCCCGTCATCCGGCGGCTCCTGCCCGGTGATCATGCGGAACAGGGTGGACTTGCCCGCCCCATTCGGCCCCACCAGGCCGATCTTCTCGCCGCGCAGCAATGACGCCGAGGCCTCGATATAAAGAAGCTGGTGGCCGTTCTGCTTGCTGATGTTGTCGAGGCGGATCATGGAGAGGGGAGCCTGCGCGGTTGCGGCGCGCTTATGGCACGCGCCCCGCCCGCTTCCTACCGCGCCCGGCGTATGCGAGGGTTCCCGCAACAACACACGGGAGGCCCACCATGCGCGACCCCAACGCCCTCATCAGCACCGACGCCCTCGCCGGCATCCTCAATGACCCCGCGCTCCGGCTGTTCGACTGCACCACCACCACCGTGCCGCCGCCCGATGGCAGCGACGTGCCCTATATCGCCATCCCCGGGCTCGATGGCTTCCACGCCGCCCATATCCCGGGCGCCGACTTCCTGGATATTCAGAACGAATTCTCCGACAACACCACCAAGCTGCGCTTCATGATGGGGCCGATCGCGCAGATGGAAGCCGCCTTCGGCCGCCACGGCATCGGCCCTGGCAGCCGCATCGTGCTCTACAGCCGCGGCAGCATGATGATGTCCACCCGCTTCTGGTGGATGCTCCGCGCTCTCGGGCATGACGCCGCGGTGCTCGATGGCGGGTTCGACAAGTGGCAGGCCGAGGGCCGCACCACCGAATCCGGCTCGGCCCGCGGCTACCCCGCCGCTACCTTCACCGCCAAAACCCGCCCCGGCCTGTTCGTCGATCGCAGCACCGTGCTCGCTGCGCTGCATCAGCCCGGCACCGTCATCGTCAACGCACTCAACGACGAACTCCACACCGGCTCCGCCCCCAGCCGCTACGGCCGCCCCGGCCGCATCCCCGGCAGCGTGCAGGTCTCCGCCGCTACCCTGGTCAACCCCGCCGACAAAACCTTCACTACCTCAGACGATGCCGGGGCCAAATTCGCTGCCAAAGGCGTCACCAAGGACAAGCGCGTCATCTGCTACTGCGGCGGCGGCATCTCGGCCACCATCGACCTCTTTTACCTCCACCAACTCGGCTACGACAATATCACCCTCTACGACGCCTCGATGGGCGAATGGGCGCGCGACCCGAGCCTGCCGATCGAGACTGGTTGAAGCGCCTAGGCGGGATCTGGATCACCCCGGCAGCCCGGCATCCTCGCGGATCATCGCCGCCGCCTTCTCGCCGATCATGATGGTGGGCGCGTTGGTATTGCCGGTGGTCAGCCGCGGCATCACCGAGGCGTCGGCCACGCGCAGCCCGGCGATGCCGCGCACGCGCAGGCGGGAATCGACCACGGCGGCGGGGTCCTCGCCCATGCGGCAGGTGCCGACGGGGTGATAGATGGTGTTGCCGGCGCGGCGGGCGAAGTCGGCCAGGTCGGCCGCGCTGGTGACCGTCGGCCCCGGGGCGATTTCCTCCACGCTGAACTGGCTGAGCGCGGGGGAGGCGAAGATGGCGCGCACCTGGGCGATGCCGGCGTTCAGCACCCTCAGGTCCTCGGGGTGGGAGAGGTAGTTGGGGCGGATGATCGGCTTGGCCAGCGGGTCGGCCGATTGCGCCATCACCGTGCCGCGGCTGTCCGGCCGGACGGGGCACACGGCGCAGGACATGCCGGGCGCGCGTTCCAGCGTCATCGCCCGCTTGGGGTCGTAACTCGCGGGGGTGAACAGTAATTGCAGATCGGGGCTCGCCAGCCCCTCGCGCGAGCGGGTGAAGACCTGGGCGGTGGTGGTGCCGAAGGTGAAGGCGCCCTTGCCTTGCAGCACGAAGCGCACCGCCTCGAACCCCAAGCGCAGCCCGTGGGCGAGTTCGTTGGTGGTGACGCTGCCCTTCACGCGATGGGCGACGCGGATGATGTAGTGGTCCTGCAAATTGGCGCCGACGCCGGGGGCATCGAGCAGCGGTTCCACGCCGATGGCGCGCAGATGATCTTCCGGGCCGATGCCGGAGATTTGCAGGAGATGCGGCGAGTTCACGGCGCCGCCGGAGAGGATCACCTCGCGCCGCGCCCGTAACTGGCGCGCGGCGCCGCCCTGACGGAAGGCGACGCCGGTGCAGGTGGTGCCATCGAACAGCAGGCGGGTCGCGATCGCCTTGGTGAGGATGGTGAGGTTCGGCCGCTTGCGCGCCTCGGCGAGGAAGGTGGTGGCGGTGGAGCCGCGATAGCCGCCGTTGCGGGTGTTCTGCGAGTAGCCGACGCCCTCCTGCCCGGCGCCGTTGAGGTCGGGCTGGAAGGCGTGCCCGGCCTGCTGCGCCGCTTCCACGAAGCGATGGGTGAGAGGGAGGATGGTCGGGTAGTCCCGCACTTCCATCACGCCGGTTTTGCCGCGATAGGCGGGGTCACCGTTGGCGTAGCGTTCGGATTTGCGGAAATAGGGCAGCACGTCCTCATAGCTCCAACCGCGGCAGCCGGTTTGCGCCCAGTGGTCGAAATCGGCGGGGTTGCCGCGCACGTAGAGCATGCCGTTGATGGAGCTGGAGCCGCCGAGCACCCGCCCGCGCGGCCAGTGGATGGCGCGTCCGGCGGTGCCTGGTTCGGGCTCGGACTCGTAGTTCCAGTTCACCAGCGGGTTCTTCATCAGCTTGATGACGCCAGCGGGGATGTGGATCCAGGGGTACCAGTCGGTCGGCCCGGCCTCCAGCAGGGTGACGGAGGCACCGGTCTCGCTGAGGCGGCTGGCGACGACGCAGCCGGCCGAGCCGGCGCCGATGACGATGTAATCGGTCTCCATGGACATTCCTTCGCTCCCTGCCGGCAGTGTGCCGAAGCGGCGCGGCCTGTCCAATCCCGGTTGGATCAGCGGTACGACCAGCCCGCCGGCGGGGCCGCCAGCACGCGTTCCTTCTCGCCTGGCCACCAGGCGCGCCCGGCGAGATCGGCCCCCCAGGCGGCGGCGACGCCAAGCACCGCGAGCCCGTCCGCCGCATCGGCGCGATAGGTGACATGGTGATGGCCATGGATGACCAGCCGCGCGCCCATCGCGCGGGCCAGCCCATCGATCACCGCGACGCCGGCGGGGTGGCTGGAGGGGGCCTCGTGGGTGACCAGCACATCGGCGCGCTGGGCGGCGAGTGCGGCGACATCCTCCGGCCAGATCGCCATGGCCGACAGGGAATGGGCGAGTGCGGCCGACGAATCCGGGCTCCAGCCGGGCCCGAGGTTGGCGATGTCATCGGCAAGTTCCGCCCGCCCATGCAGGCGGGGCGGCTGTGGCGGGTTCCAGATGCGTGAGCGGAAGGTGCCGCCGAGCCCTGCGACGCGCAGGCCGGCGATATCCACCACGCGGCCGTGCAGCGCGCCGGCTGACGTGGCGGCATTGCGGGTGGGGTCGGCGAGGTTGGCCCACATTTCGGGCCCGCCGTCATAGTCGTGGTTGCCGAAAATCCAGTGCAGGCCAATGCCGGACGCGCGCAGTGGGGCGGTCAGCTCGTCGAGCGGGGCGGTGCATTCCATATCGCCGAGGAGCACCACATGGCGCGGCGGCGCCGGCAGCGCCGCGATGCCGCGCGCCACCAGATCCCACCGCCGGTGGATGTCGCCGATGAAGACGACGCCTTGCACGTCAGCGAAGGGCAGGGGTGGTTCTCCGGGGCGGCGATGCGCCATGGTGCGGGCAAACGCCGGATCAGGCAAGCCGATTGCCCGGCAGCGTGGCTGCGGCTATGCCGGGGCCAACCAAGTCCAGGAAACAAGCCCCGCATGCTCTCCCCGGCCGAGCTCGACCTGCAAGTCCGCGCGCGCGATTTCGCCCGCCGCATCGTGCGCCCCCGCGCCGCCGCGATCGACGCGAGTCGGGAGTATCCGCACGATATCGTCGCCGCCCTCGCCGCCGAGGGGTTCATGGGCATGACGATCCCGGCCGAATTTGGCGACCAGGGCCGTTCGTATCTCGATGCCGCGCTGGTGATCGAGGAGATGGCGCGGGAATGCACCGTCACCGCGCGCATCGTCGTCGAGGCCAATATGGGCGCGATCTCCGCGGTGATGGCGTATGGCACCGAGGCGCAGCGCCGCCTGGCCGCCGGGCTGGTGCTGGCGGGCGACAAGCCGGCGATCTGCATCACCGAGCCCGAGGCGGGGTCGGACGCCACCGCGATGACCACGCGGGCCGACCGTAAGGGCGATCGCTGGATCGTCAACGGCACCAAGCACTGGATCACCGGCGCCGGGGTCTCGAAGCTGCACCTGATTTTCGCCCGCGCCTTCGATGAGGCGGGCGTGGAGCTTGGCATCGGCGGGTTCATCGCCGTGCGCCCGGCGGCGGGGCTGGAGATGGAATACCGCGAGCCGACGCTTGGGCTGTGCGGCATGCCGGAGGGGCGGCTTGGTTTCCGCGATCTCGAAATTCCCGCCGAGATGGCGCTGCCGATGCCGAACGGTTTCGCGCGCGGCTTCGCGGATCTGATCAACGCCTATAACAGCCAGCGCGTCGGCGCCGGCACGGTGGCCATGGGCATCGCCGCCGGGGCGCTCGATCGCGCGCTCGATTTCGCCCGCGAGCGCGAACAGTTCGGCCGCCCGATCGGCGAGTTCCAGGGGCTGCAATGGATGCTGGCGGATATGCAGACCCAGCTCACCGCATCCCGCCTGATGCTGCACGAAGCCGCCCGCTCCACCGGCCCCGGCAGCCGCTTCCCCGACCCGATGCTGGCGGCGCAGGCCAAGATCTTCGCCTCGGAAGCCGCCATCAACATCGTCAACGACGCTTTGCAGGTGTTTGGCGCCCGCGGCTACTCAAAGGACCTGCCGTTGGAGCGCATGCTGCGTGACGTCCGCATGTTCACCATCGCCGGCGGCACCGCGCAGGTGCTGCGCACGCTCGTCGCCTCACGCATGCTGGGATGGAAACTGCCGCAAACCAGGGCGGGCTGACACGAAGTGGTGGATCGGCGGGATACTCATGGGTGGGCATAGCCGCGTGGTCACGCTGGGAATGGTAGCCGGCCTAAGAGGGTCTCCCCGCCGATCGCCGGGAGGATCATGCCGCGGGCGCGTTGCACGGCGCACCCGTCGCCCCTCTCCTTTTCGGGCTCGGTCGACGATACCTGTGCCGGTCAGGCACTAGGCAAGATGGCAGGCGACTGAATGGGTAGCTGACAAATAGGTAGCTGACAGGGGCGAGAGCGGCGGCTGCTCGTCACGGCATCGGCTGATCGCCACAGGACACCGCGTATGGAAGCGGCAGCCCGGCGGCGGATCGATCGGACTCGGCACATCGCCTTGCAGGATGGAGCGGGCGCGGTTGCGTTGGCGCGGATCGGCGATCGGCACGGCCGCGAGGAGCTCCCGCGTGTAGGGATGCGCCGGCGCGCGGTAGAGCGTCGCGGTATCGGCGATTTCGACGATGCGGCCGAGATACATCACGGCGACGCGGGTGCTGAGATAGCGGACCACGCTGAGATCATGGGCGATGAACAGATAGGTCAGGCCGAGCTCCGCGCGCAGGTCGGCCAGGAGGTTGAGGATCTGCGACTGGACGGAGACGTCGAGCGCCGAGACCGGCT
>CAIYPH010000660.1 GCA_903928045.1 uncultured Rhodospirillales bacterium | reverse complement strand
TGCCGTTGGCGTACACCTCCGCACCAACCAGGGAGCGGTACACACCAAGCGGATAAAAAGTTTTTTTGGTTCTTTTTGTTCACAAAAAGAACACCCTTGCCTCCCCCTCCGAAAGTGACAAATCCCCCACACCCCCCTAGGCTCCCGGCAAACAGGAGCATCCAGCCATGAAACCTCGCCAGATCGTCGCCAATGGTGGCCGGTTCTACGTCGACACCTGGGAGGACCCGAAGCTGCAGCGCCATTTGTTGTCGCTCCCCGGCGTCAAATCCCCGCGGATTTGCCTGCTCGCCGGCGCGGTGGGGGATAATCCCTCGGCGATCGAGAAGTTCTACCGCGAGCTGGGCGGCTATGACTGCCGGCTGACGCATCTCAACATCTACAACCCCGTCACCAAGGATTTCGCCGATTATTTCGCAGGCATGGACATCGTCTACGTGAATGGCGGTTCCACCCGCAACCTCATCACCGTCTGGCGCGACTGGGGGATCGACCAGGCGCTGCGCACCGCCTGGGAGCAGGGGGTGGTGATGAGCGGCACGTCGGCGGGGATGAATTGCTGGTTCGATGCCTGCATCACCGACGCCTACCCGCCGGAGATGCTGCCGATGACCTGCATCGGCCTCATCGCCGGCTCCGCCTGCGCCCATTACAACCAGCGCCCGGACCGCCGCCCCACCTTCCGCCGCCTGCTGGAGGAGGGGGTGATCCCGAGCCCCGGCTATGCCGCGGATGACGACGTGACGCTGCATTTCATCGGCGACACCCTGCACGAAGCGGTGGCCGCCAAGCCGGGCATGGGCGCCTGGCGCTTGCAGGGCGCGGAGGAAACCGCGATCCCCGTCCGCCTTCTCGATTGACCGGAGCCCGCCATGCGCCTGACCGACGAGCAGATCGCCCATTTCCACCGCGAGGGCTATCTCTTCCTGCCCGAGTTGTTCGACGCCGAGGAAGTCGCCCTCCTGCGCCGCGAGGCCGAGACGATCTACGCCAACCAGCGCCCGGAAGTCTGGCGCGAACGCTCCGGCGCCCCGAGAACCGCCTTCGCCGCCCATCTATATAATGACGCCTTCGCCGCCCTCGCCCGCCACCCCCGCATGATCAACCCGATCGAGCAGGTGTTTGGCGAGCAGTTGTACATGCATCAGTTCAAGGTGAACGCAAAATCCGCCTTCACCGGCGATGTCTGGCAATGGCACCAGGATTACGGCACCTGGGCCCGCGATGACGGGATGCCCGAGCCCCGCGCGATGAACATCGCGGTGTTTCTCGACGAGGTCATGCACATCAACGGCCCCCTGATGCTGGTCCCCCGCAGCCACACCGAGGGCACCCTGGCCGCGAGCCACGACAAGACCACCACTTCCTACCCGCTCTGGACGCTCGACGAACCCACCGTCACCCGCCTGGTCGAGCAGGGCGGGATCGTCACCCCGATCGGCAAGCCCGGCGGGCTGCTGATGTTCCACGGCAACCTCGTGCACGGCTCGGCCGGCAACATCACGCCCTTCCCGCGCAAGATCGTCTACCTCACCCTCAACGCCGTCTCCAACCACATCCGCACCCCGACGCGGGCGGACTACATCGCCCACCGCGATTTCTCCCCCATCATCCCCGCCGATGACGGCGCCCTGCTGGCCCTCGCCCGCCGGCGCGAAGCCGCCGAATGAACCTCCACGCCCTCGCCGCCGCCCGCGCCGCGGC
>CAIYPH010000659.1 GCA_903928045.1 uncultured Rhodospirillales bacterium | reverse complement strand
TGCCGACCTACCTCTACGCGACGCTGCTCGCCGGCCAGTACACCACCCCGGCGATCTACGCCGAAGTGACGGCGGTGTTCACCAACACCGTGCCGGTCGACGCCTATCGCGGCGCCGGCCGCCCCGAGGCCACCTTCCTCCTGGAGCGCCTGGTCGATGCCGTCGCGCTCGACATGGGGATGGACCGGGTGGAAATCCGCCGCAAGAACTTCATCCCGCGCGATGCCTTCCCCTACCAAACCCCGGTCGCCCTGCAGTACGACAGCGGCGACTATTTCGCGACCCTCGATGCGGCGCTGAAGTCGGCCGATTATGCCGGCTTCCCCGCCCGCAAGGCGGCGGCTGCGGCGCAGGGCAAGCTGCGCGGCATCGGCGTCTCCACCTATCTCGAAGCCTGTGGCATCGCGCCGTCGAAGGTTGCCGGCGCGCTCGGCGCCCGCGCCGGGCTCTACGAGGTGGCCAATGTGCGGGTGCATCCCACCGGCTCGATCTCGGTGTTCACCGGCACGCACAGCCACGGCCAGGGCCACGAGACCACCTTCGCCCAGCTCGTCTCCGATCAGCTCGGCGTGCCTCTGAGCCAGGGGGATATCGTGCATGGTGATACCGGCAAGATCCCCTTCGGCATGGGCACCTATGGCAGCCGTTCGCTCGCCGTTGGCGGCTCGGCGATGGTCAAGGCGATGGACAAGATCATCGCCAAGGGCAAGAAAATCGCCGCCCATCTCATGGAAGCCTCGCCCGAGGACATCGAGTTCAAGAGCGGCGTGTTCTCGGTGGCCGGCACCGACAAGCAGAAGACGCTCGGCGAAATCGCGTTGACTGCCTATGTGCCGCACAACTACCCGATCGAGACCCTGGAGCCGGGCCTCGATGAGACGGCCTTCTATGACCCCGCCAACTTCACGTTCCCCGGCGGCTGCCATGTCTGCGAAGTCGAGATCGACCCGCAGACCGGCGTGGTCTCGATCATCAACTTCAACGCGGTGGACGATGTCGGCCGGGTGGTGAACCCGATGATCGTGGAGGGCCAGGTGCAGGGCGGCGTGGCGCAGGGCATCGGCCAGGCGCTGCTGGAGAACGCGGCGTATGACGCCTCGGGCCAGCTGCTGTCGGGCTCCTTCATGGATTACACGATGCCGCGAGCCGATGATCTCACCAACATCACCGTTGGCACCGAGAATACCATGTGCACGCACAATCCGCTCGGCTCGAAGGGCTGCGGCGAGGTGGGTGCGATCGGCTCGCCGCCGGCGGTGATCAACGCCGTTTGCGACGCACTCAATATCCGCCACATGAATATGCCGGCCACCCCCGAGAAGGTATGGTCTGTTATCAACGGCCGCGCGGCCGGCTGAGGGAGAAGAGAGATGTACGATTTCGCATACCAAAAGCCGGCCACCCTCGCCGCCGCTGTCGCCGCCCTTGGGGCGGAGGACGCCAAGGCGATGTCGGGCGGCATGACGCTGATCCCGGTGCTCAAGCAGCGCCTCAACAAGCCTTCCGTTGTGGTGGACCTTTCGGGCCTCGGCCTGTCCGGCATCACGGTGACGGGCAGCGCGGTGGTGATCGGCGCGATGACCACGCACATCACGGTGGCCAACTCGGCCGACGTGAAGCGCGCGATCCCGGCGCTGGCCGCTCTGGCCGGGCTGATCG
>CAIYPH010000658.1 GCA_903928045.1 uncultured Rhodospirillales bacterium | reverse complement strand
GCCAGCACGATCTGCCCGGTGGTGACGATCAGCCCCGCCCCGGCGCCGGCGACGAAGCGGGCGAGGATGAATTCCGGGTAGGAGGTCGCCAGCGCACACCAGATATTGCCGACCGATGTCACGATGCCCCCAAGTGCAAGCGCCTTGCGCCGGCCGAACCGGTCGGACAGGAACCCCGCCGGCGGCGACCCCGCGAACCGCGCCAGCCCATAGACGCCAACCGCAAGCCCGATCGCCGAGACCGGCACGCCGAAAGACTGCGCATAGAGCGGCAGGGCCGGCACCACCGAGCCGAAGCCGATCTGGTTGACCGCCACCAGCACGCACATCCACACCAGCGTCCAGCCAGGCCCGCTCATCCCCGCAGCAGCGCCAGGAAGCGGCCGCACATCACGATATCCGCCCGCACCCCGGCCCTGCGCTTCAGCGCCTCGTCATCGCTGCCCCAGAGCTCTTCCTGGAACAGGTCATCGAGGATCGACAGCTCATGCGCCGCGCTGGCCTCGAGCGCCCCTGCGGCGACCGCGAGGCCGAGCACCAGGCTGCCGAGCGCGGGCACCGCGATGCCGAGGGCGGCGAGCGCGAAGGGGCCCTGGGCGGCCACCGCGGCGGCGAGATTGGCGAGCGCCGTGTGGCTCTGCGGTACGTGGACGATCCCCTCGGTGACCGCGAGGCGCGCGCCGTAGCGCTCGGCCGCCCAGTCGAGCCAGGGTTGCCATAGGAGTTGCTGGCGGTTGACCAGCACCGTGGGTCCGTCGGACCGGTAGCACAGCAGGTCGGTCTCGCCGTAGCGGGCGATTTCCAGCACCACCGGCTCGGGGTCGGGCACGATGCGGTCCTGCGCGGTGCCGGCGAGGCGGGTGAGCGGGACGTCCGCATAGCTCATCTCGCCGCCATTCGCGCCGCCGGCCTGCTGCCATTCCTCGGCGATGGCCAGCGCGACACCCGCATTTGGCACCGCGAGCGGACCGCCGGTGGGCAGGCGCAGCGGCTTGCCGTCGAGATGGACGGTCCACACCTCACCCGCGGGGGCGGCGGTGGCGTTTTCCCAGAAGCGTTTCATGGTGTCCTACGGCAAACGTGTGGCGGGAGGGGCGACGGACAGGGGAACCCGCGCGGTGGTTGCGGGGGCGGCCGAGCCGGTCACCCCGCAGCCCTCGGACGGGCCACGCGGCGCGGCCGCGCTGTCCGGCGCCAGTCTGGGCTCGCGCCAGGTATTGTCGAGCCGCAGCGGAACGGGGGACAAAGCCGCGCCATTTCGCAGATTGGGGCGGAGCTGGAGCGCCATCGTCTCGTCACGCAGATTGACGGTCCCGCTCGCCACGCCGACCAGGCGCGGAACATCGAGCCCCGCCTCGCTGACCCGCGCGACCCCGTCCGCAAGATCGAGGCCAAGAACGGCGCAGCGAAGCGCGGACTCGCCGGTCTCCAGCCGGTCGGTCCCCGCGCGGATGGCGTTGAAGACGGTGGACAGGACCCCGCTCACCTTGCTCGTGTCGAGCCGCCCTTCGGCCAGGGAAAGGCGGACGCGCCCGTTGGCCGCCGCGGCGAGATCATGCCCGGTAAGGCCGGTGGATTGCAGATCGGCATCGGTATCGAGCCTGCCGACCAGCACGGTGGGAATCCCCCATGACGTCAGCAGCGGCTTGAGATCCACGCTTGCAGTCTTCAATGCCAGGCTGACGCGCGGCGGCGTGACATCGGCGGCGACCGACATGCGCAGTTCGGCGCGTCCGCCGGGCAGTTCGGCGGTGAGGGGATTGACGACCAGCCTTCCGGCGGTGAGTACCGATGAGAGCTGGACGTCGCGATAGGCCACTCCGCCGGCGCGGATCTGCTCGATGCCGAGCCGAAGGTCGAGATCCATGCCGCGCAAGGCTTCGAACGGCAGCCGCGCGTCGGGGATGGCGGTGAGGCCGCGCGAGGGCATAGGTGGCGGCATGATGACGTCGAGCGTGCGGCTGCCGGCGCCGATGCGGCGGGCGCCATCCTGCTCCTGCGGCTTGCTGGCCTCCCAGGCCGCCATCATCGCGTCGATGTCGGTCAGCCGGCCGGTGGCCGCGAGGCGCAGGCGCGGGCGCCCCCCCAGCGCAAAGCCCATGCTCCCCGCGAGGTCGAGCTGCGGCATGGAAAGGACGATGTTGTTCAGCAGCATCTCGTCACGAAACCCGCCAGCCCCCTCGACGAGCTGGCCGGCGAAGGCGAGGTTGCGGATCACCGGCAGGCGGACGCCGAACAGCGGGGCGAGCAGGCCGAGATCGGGCACCCGGGCGCCGATGCCGATATCCATTCCGGTGCCGGCCGCCGGTTCGCCGATCGTACCCCGCGCGGCGAAGGTGGCTCCGGCGGCCTCCATGCGCAGGTCCAGGTTGTAGGCACCGGGGGGGGCGTTGGGCAGCAGCAGATTGGGCGCGCCGAACGTGCCGGCGATGCGCAGGGGGGCGGAGGCGAAGACGCCTTCGACCGCGATGGTCAGCGGTTCGCTGAGGCGCGGAAGTTCGACCGCGAGGGTATCGAGCGAGAGGCCGGGGGCGAGCTTGTCGAGATTGGTGAAGCCGGCCTTGACCACCACCCCGGTGATGTCCGGCATGTCGCCGCCGGTATCGAGCACCCGGCCTGTCATCGAGAAATTATGGAGCGGCAGCACGGGCCAGGGGAACAGCCAGCCGAGCTGCCCAAGATCCGGCGCGGTGGCGTCGATGCGCAGCGAATAGCCGCCGAGCTGCTGCGGGCGGGTCAGCGCGCCGCTTACCGTGAGCTTGGCACCACCCGAGTCGAAATTGGCGAACACGCCCCAGGGGGTTCGGGCGACGGGGTCGAGCAGGCGGGACCATGGGCCGGTTTGGGCGGCGACGTTGATCCGTTGACGGCCATAGGCGGCCTCGGCGCTGACCAGGACCGGCGCGTCGGGGCTGGCGGAGCTCATCTGCAGGCGGCGCAGTTCCACCACCGCGGTCTCGCCGGTCTGGCCGTTGCGCCAGGTGACGCGGCCATCGCGGAGATAGACGGTGACCAGCGCGAGATTCGCCCCCTCGTCCTCTTCCGCGGAGGCGGCCGGCTTGTAGGACCAGTTCCCGTTGCCGTTGCGGTCGGTCTCGATGAGGATATCGGGCTTGCTCAGCGATATGCGCGAGATCACCAGGCGCCCGGTCAGCAAAGCGCGGGTGGCGATGTCGATCTGCATGTGCTCGATGCGCACCATGTCGGCGCGGGAGCCGGTGGGCATGTTGATGAGGGTGACGTCATCGGCTTCCAGCCGCGGCGAGAGCGAGGCGGAGACCGAGAGCTGGCCGCGGATATGGAGGTCGCGGCCGAGCACCTTGCGCAGCGAGACTTCGAGCTGCTCCTTGAAGCTGTTGGGATCGATCGCCGCGATCAGGGCGAGTGCGATCAGGATGGGGAGCAGCACCGCCGCCGCGGCGCCGCCCCCGATCCAGTACAGCAGTTTACGACTTACCTTGCGGCGGCGACGGCGGCGTGAGGACATTCAGGGCCCATGCATACGAACCATCATTCTAAGGGAGCGTGAAACATTCGTCACCCTCGCAGCGGTGCGGCCGTCGATGGCACCGTGAAACCGAGCGCCTGGAAGGATTCGGCCATGTGGGCGGGCAGTCTGGCCTCGACCGTGAGGCGGCCGCCGGCGGGATGTGGGAGGGATAATCGGCGGGCGTGCAAATGGAGCGTCGCGGGGAAACCCTCGATGAGCGCGGAATTCACCCCGTCCTTCTCGGTGCCATAGGGGGCATCACCGAGGATCGGCGCGCCGACCGCGGCACAGCTGACGCGAAGTTGATGGGTGCGGCCGGTGAGGGGCGAGAGCTCGAGCCAGGCGAGTTTGCGGCCGGCGTGGTCGAGTGTGGTGTAGTCGGTGATGGCGTGGGCGGTGTCCTTGTCGTAGGGGCCGGCGACGGCGACACGCTCGCCGCGGAACCCGTCGACGCGGACGAGGTCGCACTCGATGCGGCCGGCGGGGGGCACCGGGCGGCCGCAGACGACGGCCCAATAGGTTTTGCCGACGGCGCGGGTGCGGAAGGAGGCGGCGAGCTTGGCGGCGACGCCGGGGGTGCGGGCGAGGAGGAGGACGCCTGACGTGTCCCGATCGAGGCGGTGGACCAGGCGGGGGCGGTGGTCCGAGCCGAAGCGGAAGGCGTCGAGCATGCCATCGAGGTGGCGGGTGATCCCCGGGCCGCCCTGGGTGGGCAGGCCGGGCGGCTTGTTGATGACGATCACCTGGTCGTCGCGGTAGAGCACCATGTCCTCCGCCTCGCTCACCGTGCGGGCGTCGATCAGCGGCATCGGCTTGGCGGTGGCGGGGGGGTTGAGGTTGAGCGGGGGGATGCGCAGCGTCTGGCCCGGGGCGAGGCGGGTATCGGTGCCGGCGCGCTTGCCGTCCACGCGGATCTGGCCGGTGCGGCAGAGTTTCTGCAGCGCGCCCTGGGTGAGGCCGGGGAAATGGCGGCGGAACCAGCGGTCGAGCCTGATGTCGGCTTCGTCGTCGGTGACCGCGCGGGTGGTGACGCCGGCGGGGATGCTCATGCCCCACGCTCCCGGCGCAGTTTGTCCCAATAGGCGAGGCGCTTGGTGATCTCGCGCTCGAAGCCGCGTTCCTGCGGGCGGTAGAACTGGGAGCGCTTCATGGTGTCGGGGAAGTAGTTCTGGCCGGAGAAGCCGTCTTCCGCCTCGTGGTCATAGGCGTAGCCGGAGCCGTAGCCGAGGTCCTTCATGAGGCGGGTGGGGGCGTTGAGGATGTGCATGGGGGGGGTGAGGCTTCCTGTGGCGCGGGCGGCGCGATTGGCTTCGCCGAGCGCGACGTAGAGGGCGTTCGATTTGGGGGCGGTGCCGAGATAGACGACGGCCTGGGCGATGGCGAGTTCGCCCTCGGGGCTGCCGAGGCGTTCATAGGTTTCCCAGGCCGTCATCGCCTGGACGAGGGCGTTGGGGTCGGCCAGGCCGATATCCTCGCTGGCGAAGCGGACCAAGCGGCGGGCGATGTAGCGGGGGTCCTCGCCGCCGGTGAGCATGCGGGCGAGCCAGTAGAGGGCGGCGTCGGCGTCGGAGCCGCGTAGGGATTTATGCAGCGCGGAGATGAGGTTGTAGTGTTCCTCGCGGTCCTTGTCGTAGAGGGCGGCGCGTTTGGCCAGCAGTTCGGAAAGGCCGGCGCCGTCGAGCCTGGGCGTGTCGGGTGGGAGGGCGAGGAGCTGTTCGACCATGTTGAGCACATAGCGCCCGTCGCCATCGGCCATGGCGCGGAGCGCGGCGCGGGCCTCTTCGTCGAGCGGCAAAGGGCGCTCGGCCTCGTCCTCGGCGCGGGCGAGCAGGCGTTCGAGGGCGGGATCATCGAGGCGGCGGAGGACGAGGACCTGGCAGCGCGAGAGGAGCGCGCCGTTGAGCGCGAAGGAGGGGTTCTCGGTGGTGGCGCCGACCAGGGTGACGGTGCCGTCCTCGACGACGGGCAGGAAGCCATCCTGCTGGGCGCGGTTGAAGCGGTGGATCTCATCGACGAACAGCATGGTGCGCTGGCCCATGGCGCGGCGGTGCCGGGCCATGTCGAAGGTCTTCTTGAGGTCGGCGACGCCAGAGAACACGGCGGAGAGCTGGGTGAATTCGAGGCCGGCCTGGGCGGCGAGAAGGCGGGCGATGGTGGTTTTGCCGACGCCGGGCGGGCCCCACAGGATGAGGGAGGCGAGGGAGCCGCGATCGAGCATGCGGGTGAGGGTGCCGACGGGGCCGACCAGATGGTCCTGGCCGACGACGTCCGCGAGACTGGCAGGACGCAGCCGGTCGGCGAGCGGGGGGGCGGAGTGGACCAGGGGGAGGTGATAGCGCAGGATGGCCTTGCGGCCTATGGGCTATGGGCGCGCGCCAGCGCCGCCT
>CAIYPH010000657.1 GCA_903928045.1 uncultured Rhodospirillales bacterium | reverse complement strand
GGGTTGTCGATCATGCGCGGCTATCCGTTACGATTGAGAAGGCAAGGAATCGCTTCTATTTTTGAAAAAAAGAAGCAAAAAACTTTTATTCCACTGGCTTGCACCGCGTCCAACTATCCCGGGAGAGGAGCCAACGGCAACGAAGTCGGAAAAAGTTTTTTTGGTTCTTTTTGTTCACAAAAAGAACACCTTCCCTCAAAAAATCAGCCCAGGCTTGGTCTCGGCATCGAGCGGCCAGATCGGGCGGTTGATCTTGGTGTAGGGGATCTTGCGGTAGTCGCGGGGGATCGGTCCGTCAGCGTCGATATAGATCACCTTCTTGGCGATGGGCCCGAAGGCGGCCATGAAATGGTTGGTGGATTTCACCACCAGCATTTTCCGCTCGGTCGGCTCGATGCCGACATTGCGGAACAGCTCGAGCCCCAGCGCCTGGGTGCGGTTGGTGATCAGCACCACCTCGACGCCACCGATCTTGATCGCCGCGCAATCGCCGAGGGGCGACTGGGTCGGCCCGAAGGACTGCGAACAGTCCCGCGCCAATCCGGTCACCGTCACCATGGCGTCTACCGGCGCGCCCGAGGCCGGGCCGATCTTGCCGCCGAAGCGCAGCGGGAACGTGGCGCCGATGCCGGCATCAAAGCACAGGCGCACGGCAATCGGGTCCCAGATCGGGCCGAGCGCGGCGCCCTGGGCATCCCGGGCGATGAGGTCGCGCAGGATGGTGGTGTTGTCAGAGGGCGCTCCGCCACCGGCGTTATCGGCGGGATCCGCCATCACCACCGGGGAGACGTTGGCGGCGATTGCGGTGCTCACGCCATCGGCCACTTCGAAGTAGTCGGGCGCCGTCTTGCCGCGCATGGCGACGAATTCCTCGCCGATCGCGGTGGCCAGCCGGTCCGCCTGTGCCTTGTCGCCATCGGTGACGACGAGGATGCGCCCGCCGAGTTCGGGGACGTCGGCATAGGGGAAGCAATGGCCGATGGAGATCGAGAGAATGCCGTCCTTGCCCTCCAGGCCGATCATGCGGTCCACGAAGGCGCGCATCAGCGGCAGCGTGGTGGGGTAGGATCCGATCTGCCGGCAGTCGTACATCGACATGACAGGCTTGATCTGCTTGCGGATGGTGGCGAGCACGTGAGTGAGGAGTTCCTCCGCACGGTCCACCACGTCGGTATGGGGGAATTCCTTGTAGAGGATGATGATGTCGCACAGGCTGACGCGCTTCAACGTGAGGTGGCAGTGCGGATCGAGCTCCATGCCGATCACGCAATCCGGCCCGACGATGGCGCGCACCCGCTCGGCGATGTCGCCCTCCACGTCGTCATAGCCATGCGCCACCATCGCGCCATGCAGGCCGAGCAGCACGCCATCGAGCGGCATAGCGGCCTTCACCTGGGCGAGAATTTCGTCGCGCATGGTCTCGTAATCGGCGCGATTGGTGTAGCCGGCCGGGGAGGCGGCGAAGCAGCTGCCTTCGATCAGCGTGAACCCCTCCGCCGCCGCGCGCCGCCGCGCCACCCAAAGCGGCGCGGTGCACATCAACGGCGTCTCCTCCGGGTGCTCGCCGGGGCGTAGGAACACGGTGTCGCGATAGCCGTCCATCGCGGTCGGCAGCGGGGAGAAGGTGTTGGTCTCGGTTGCGAGCGTGCAGGCAAAAATGCGCATCGTGCGGCTCCTCACAAGAACGTCCGCACGGCGGACACCACGTTGTAGGCATCATCGACGACGTAGAGCACGTTCCACTTGTCGAACGTGAGGCAAGGATGCGAGACGCCGAAAGAAACGAGGTCGCCCACCGCGAGCGGCGAGTCATGCGGCACCGTCATGTGGGTGTGCTGGTCGTTCATCCCGGTGCAGACATGCCCGGGCGGCACCCGGGCCGGTGCGTTCATCCCCGCGCGAAACCAGGTCTCGGGCAGCGGCATCACGTCGGACTGGGTGTCACGCGCGCCCATCGTGAGCAACACCTTACCGGGCTCAGGGCGGGACTGCACGTAGGCCCAGACTTCGATGGCGGAGACCAGTCCGCCGCCCTGCGCAGCATCAGGTGTGCGCTCGACAATCTCGGTGAAGCCACGCCGGTAGCGGCCGGAATCATGGCTGAGGTAGCAGCCGCTGCGGATGACAATCTTCACCGGCGATGCGAGCCCGGCGTGGCGGAACCGGGCCATCACCATGTCATAATAGGCCGAGCCGCCAGCGGTGAGGATCACCTCGCCAGGCCCGAACAGGCCCTCGGCCTCGCAGTCCTTCGCGAGCGTCACGAGGAGTTCGAGGAAGTCCCGCACTTTGCCCTCGATCTCCTCGCGGGTGCCGCCGAACAATCCCTCGAAGCCTTCAACGCCGCGCAGCGCGAGATAGGGCGAGGCCGCCTTCACCGCGCGCGCGACCGCGAGACCCGTCGCGCGATCGCGTACCCCGGTGCGGCCGCCGAGCGCGCCGCCTTCGAGGAACACCTGGATCGGCCGGCCGATATCGGCGGCGCGGGCGGCATCGGCAAGCATGCGCACGCCGGCTTCGGAATCGACCAGGCAGTAGAAATCGAAGCCGGGATCGCGCTTCAACTCGCTCAGCACCCAGTCGATCGCATGGCGGCCGATCAGTTGGTTGGCCAGCACGATGCGCTGCACGCCATGCGCGCGGGCCACCTGCACTTGCTGCGGGGTGGCGAGCGTGATGGCCCAGGCGCCGTCATCGAGTTGGCGCTTGAACAACTGCGGCGCCATCGTCGTCTTACCATGCGGCGCGATCACCGCATGGGAGCGGGAGAGAAAATCGCGCATCCAGGCGCTGTTATGGGTGAGCGCGCTCTCCTTCAGCACCGCGACCGGCATGTTGAGGTCCTCGCGCAGCACGTTCCAGCCCTTGGCGGCGATCGCATCGAGGCGGAACGGCGCGGTGCCACCGGGAATGCCCTTGCTACGATCATCGAGCGGGCTGGCGGCAATGGCGTCGAGGTTCATTGTGTTTCTCCCTGTCGTCGTGTTCAGGCTGCCCGCATGCGGGCAATGGCGCGGGCGATATCGTCGGCTTGGGCATCTGTGATCGCCATCGGGTTGAACAGCAGCACACCCTCATCGGCGCGGCCCATGCCGCAGGCGATCGCGGGATCGCCGGCCAGCAGCTTGGCCGCCATGGCCCGCGCGCCATCGCCCACTTTCCAGGCCAGCAGCGGCACCGGACCACTGGTGAGCGACAGCCCCTCGCCGCCCGCGCCCAGCATCCGCGTGGCGCGGCCGTGCAGACGGGCATGCCGCGCGTCAGGTGGTTCGGCGACGAAGCGGTTGAGCGCGGTGATCAGCCCGGCGATCTCCTCCTTGCCCACCTTGCAGGAGCGGCCGATGCCGTGATGCGGCAGGCCGCGGAGCTGGCCGAGCATGGCGAACTCGCGCGGCGGCGCCCAGGTCTCGACATCGACGTCGAGGTCCAGCATCTGCAACAGCGCGGAGCCGACAAGATCGGCGCGTCCGGCGAGGATGCCGGAAGATTGCGGCCCGCCCAGCGCCTTGCCGCCACTGAAGCAGACCAGGTCCGCCCCCTCGTCCAGGTAGTCGCGCAGGTTGCTCGCGGGCGGCAGTTGCGCCGCGGCATCCACCAGCACCGGCAGCCCGTGCCGCCGTGCCACCGACGCGACCTCGCGCAGGGAGGGTTTGGATTGGGTCTGCGCCAGGTAATAGATGCCGGCGGTGTTCGGCCCGATCGCCTCCTCGATCTCCCAGGCAGCGGCGTCGCGCACGCCGGGGCCGGAGTAGCGGTCGGGAATGCCGACCTCCACCAGCTTGCCGCCCGCCACCACGATGGCGCGGTCGTACATGTTGCGCTGGCTGCGCACGACGATGAACTCCCGCCGCCCATCGGCGACCTCGGGCAGGCGGTTCATCTTGCCGGGGTCAAGCCCGGCGAGGCAGGCGCCGGCGCCGAGCAGCACGGCGGCCGAGGCGCCGGAGGTGACGATGCCGGCCTCCGCCCCCGTCGCGGCGCGGATGGCGCGGCAGGCGGCGGCCTGCATCTGCACCATGTCGACGCAGGCGAGCGAGGCCTGCCGCATCGCCTCCGCCACCTCTGGCGCCATGATGCCGCCTGAGAGGCGCGTCACCGTGCCGGCCGCGTTGATCAGCGGTTTGACGCCAAGCTCATCGTAGATCATCCGATCCTCCCCCACCCGCTCGCTGCCACAGGTTGCCCGCGGGACGCTTCGCCGACAGGATGCCCCGATGACCGCGATATTGCCACCTCCCGAGATCATCGCCGCCCTGCGCCGCATGGGAATCGCCGATGCATCGATCACCGGCGCGCCGCTGACCGGCGGCGTCTCGTCCGATATCTGGCGCATCGAGACCGCTTCAGGCCCCATCTGCGTGAAGCGGGCATTGGGAAAACTGCGCGTCGCCGCGGATTGGCGGGCGCCGGTGTCGCGCAACCGCTACGAGGCACGCTGGATGCAACGCGCCGCCGCCGCCGCGCCCGGTTGCGTGCCGCAGCTGCTGGGGCAGGACGAGGAGGCCGGCGCGCTCGCCATGGCATTCCTGCCGCCCGAGCGATATTTCCTCTGGAAGAGCGAATTGCGCGACGGACGTGCCGACCCCGCTTTCGCCGCCGCCGTCGGCGCCACGCTGGTGCGCATTCACACCGCCACCGCCATCGACCCCACGGTCGCCGCCGAGTTCCCCACTGACGCGATTTTTTACGATATCCGCCTCGAGCCCTATCTCGCCGCCACCGCCCGCGCCCACCCCGATCGCGCCGCGGTGCTCGAGGCGCTGATCGCAACCACCCAGGCGAACAAACGCGCCTTGGTGCATGGCGATGTCAGCCCGAAGAACATCCTCATCGGCCCCGATGGCCCCGTCTTCCTCGACGCCGAATGCGCCTGGTGGGGCGACCCGGCCTTCGATCTCGCCTTCTGCCTCAACCATTTGCTGCTGAAATGCCTGTGGACGCCGGCCGCGACGCCCGCGTTCCTCGCCTGCTTCGCCGCCATGACGGAGGCCTATCTCGCAGGGGTCACCTGGGAGCGCCGCGACGCCATCGAGGCCCGCGTCGCCCATCTCCTGCCCGGATTGCTGCTGGCGAGGGTCGACGGCAAGTCGCCAGCCGAATACATCACCACCGACAGGCAGCGCGCCCATGTCCGCAGTGCGGCGCGGGCGCTGCTGGCCTCCCCCGTCGACCGCCTCGCCGCCATTGCCGCGGCCTGGAGAGAGGAACTCGCCCGATGAGCGAAACCGAGATCGTCTATGTCCATGGCCGCCGGGTGTGGGACAGCCGCGGCCGCCCGACCGTGGAGGCCGAGGTGATGCTGGCCGGCGGCGCCGTCGGCCGCGCCATCGCCCCGGCCGGCGCCTCCACCGGCTCCGGCGAGGCGCTGGACCTGCGGGATGGTGGCACCGCTTTCGGCGGTTATGACGTCACCAAAGCGGTCGAGAACGTGGTTGACCCCATCGCCGATGCGGTGATCGGGCGCGATGGTGCCAACCAGGGCGATATCGACGGCATCATGATCGCGCTCGACGGCACGCCGGCGAAGACCAAGCTTGGCGGCAACGCCATCCTCGCCGTCTCCATGGCCACCGCCCAT
>CAIYPH010000656.1 GCA_903928045.1 uncultured Rhodospirillales bacterium | reverse complement strand
GCGAAAGCAGGTGCTGCGTCGAAGCTGGGAGGCGGACAAAGCATGCGCCACGTCTGGGGCTCCTTCTCAATGACGGAGTCCTATGAATCCTATCCACCCGTGATCTGGGAATCCCCTGATTTCATATCGATTCCGCGCCGCGGTGGGCCGACTTCCGCAACAGGTCTATTCATGCGCGGCCACCGCGGCGCGGCGCCGTTTAACAGTCAAATCCCGGCAACCCTGCCGGCCATGCCGCCGGTACGCACCGTGACAGGCCGCGTCGCGGTGACCGTGAATAGGCCGCCGAAACAGGGGCCGGCCGGCCCGGACATTCCTCGATTTGAGACAGACCCAAATTTAGAGTGCCGTTCCGCCCGCGTGTCACGCCACGCCGTGGCCGCCAACGATTATCACTGTTGGCATGCCAACGTAAAGAACACGTTTAGATCCTTGCTTCGCTGACAAATTCTGCCGAACCGCGCGGCGTCCGGCAACGATCTTGCTGGCACGCGCCCGCGCCGTGACATGCGTTATTTTAGAGATTAACATCAAAATTATGACGTCTTAATAAATGATAAAACTTGACCTTTTCGTGACGAACCCATTAATGGTTGGTCAATCCAGCGCAAGATGCCTTATGCGATCGCGGTGGGGACGATACGAGGGGAAACCTGTTGTTGCAGCCGCGGTATCCGCAACGTCACCACGAACCGATCCAGGGCGGCGCATGACGCGCGTGTTCGGCCATTTTGTTGCCCTCGAGATGTTCGGCCTCTGGCTGCTCGAGTTCGTGCCTTGCCTGCTCGCACTCTATATCCTGTTGCTGCCCTCCGGTTCAGCCGAATGGGCCGATGTGGTGGTGTTGCAGCACTCGATCACCCTGGCCCTGGCGATCAGTGCCGTCTGGGTCGCGGTCGGCCTCTATCAGCCCGAAGTCTGCCAGGAGAACTGGCGCCTGTTCCTCGGTTCGGCGATCGGCGGGCTGCTGACCCTGCCCGCGGTGGTCGCGGTTGACCTGGTGTTGCGCCTCGATGTCACCGGCGTGCTCGGCGCCAGCGCGATGCGCCCGGTACAGTTCGTGCTGACCTGGATCGCCTTCCTGTTCGCCACCCGCTATTTGTTCCGCCTCGCGCTGCGGCTCAACCTGTTCGCCCGCCCGGTGATGATCGTCGGCACCCCCGCCGATGCGGCGGAAACCCGCGCCGCCATTGCCCGGGTGCGCACCGGCTTTTTCCGCGTGGTCGCGATCGCCGAGCCTGGTGACATCGCGGCCCTGGCGCCGGCGCGGCTGCGCCAGCTTGGTGTGTGGGCGGTGCTGGTCACCGAGCGTTGCCGCGGGTTGGTGCCGCAGGACCTGCTGATGCGCAGCAAGTCCGCCGGCATGCATATCTATAGTGACGTCGAGTTCCGCGAGCAGCAGTTGCGCCGTATCGATCTCGAGCACCTCGCGCCGGATTGGCTGCTGTTCGCCCCCGGCCTCACGCGCGGCCCGCTTGAGGAATCGCTGCGGCGCATGCTCGATATCATGCTTAGCCTTGCCATTGTGGTCTTCACCGCACCGGTGCTGCTGCTGGCAATGCTGGCGATCCGCCTCGATAGCCCCGGCCCCCTGTTCTACCGCCAGGACCGGGTCGGCCTGCATGGCCGCGTCTTCACCCTCTTCAAACTGCGCTCGATGCGCCTGGACGCCGAAGCCGGCGGGCCGGCCTGGGCGGCGCAGCACGATTCACGCGTCACGCGGGTCGGCGGGTTTCTGCGGCGCACCCGCATCGACGAGCTGCCGCAGCTGTTCAACGTGCTGCGGGGTGAGATGGCCATCGTGGGGCCGCGGCCCGAGCGGCCGCATTTCGTCGGGCAGCTCGCCCGCGCCATTCCCTTCTACGGCGATCGGGCCGCGGTGCGGCCGGGCATCACCGGCTGGGCGCAGGTGAATTACCCCTATGGCGCCTCGGTCGAGGATGCCCGGCACAAGCTGTCCTATGACCTTTACTATATCAAGCGCCGCAGCCTGTTCCTCGACATGCTGATCCTGATCGCCACCGTGCGGGTGGTGTTGTTTCAGGAAGGGTCCCGGTAGCGGCCGGGGCCGGAAGCAAGCGGTTCTTTTTTGAAAAAAAGAACCAAAAAACTTTTATCCGTTGGCCTGGGAGTTTCCCGGGGACACACTGAAGCAAACGGATCAAAAAGTTTTTGCTTCTTTTCTCAAAAAGAAGCGCTTTTCTCCTTCCACCTCACGGGTCGCCGCGATGTTTGACGTCACGTTCATTCTGCACGCCGCCTGCGCGGCCCTCTACGCGGTGCTCGCGCTGCTGATCCTGCTGCGCGGCCGTAGCGGACCGACGGGGGCGATGTTCGCCGCCGGCTGCCTGGCGACGGCTGCCTGGGCGACGGCGGTTGCCGCGATGTCCTTCGCGCCGGTGGCGCCGCTGGCCTTTGGGCTCGATCTGCTGCGCCCCGCGGTATGGCTGGTGTTCATCCTGCACCTCTATCGCCGCGCCGCCCTCGGTGGCCGCCAGCCCTATCAGCTGTATATCCTGCTGGCTTTCGTCGCCGCCCTGGCCGTGGCGGCGATCCTGCTGTCGGGCCGCGGGGCGGGAGGTATCTACAGCCTGCGCAGCGTTTGGCTGATGGCGCAGATGGGCTTTGCCGTCGGCACCATCCTGGTGATCGAGAACCTCTACCGCGGCACCCGCGAGGAGGTGCGCTGGCATATCAACCTGCCCTGCATCGCCCTCGGCGCCCTGGCCGCCTATGACGCCGTGCTCGCCGGCGACACGCTGCTGTTCCACGACCTCTCCCCCATGCTGTTCAACGGCCGGCCGATCGCGGCGACCTTCATCGTGCCGCTGCTCGCGCTTGCGGTGGTGCGCAACCGGCGCAACTGGGACGTCGAGCTGCACATCACCCGCACGGCGGCGGTCCACACGGCGAGCCTGATGATGGCCGGGCTGTTCCTGCTCGGCCTGGTCGGCGCCAGCCAGGCCTTCCGCTACTTCGGCGGCGACTGGTCGGGGGTGGCGGAAATCGCACTGCTGTTCGGCGGCCTGCTCGGGGTCACCGTGCTCGCCACCTCGCGCTCGGCGCGCTCGCGGCTGCGCTTCCTGCTCATCGACCACTTCTTCGCCAACCGCTACGACTACCGCCGCGAATGGATGCGCTGCATCACCACCCTCTCGGCGACCGAGGGCTACATCGCCCTGCACGCACGGGTGATCCGCGCGCTCGCCGACATCGTCGACAGCCCCGGCGGCCTGCTGTTCGTGCGCGAGGGGGAAGCCGGTTACGAATGGGCGGGCTCCTGGAGCATGCCTGCGGCCACCGTGTCGATCGCCGCGGATGATTCCATCGTCACCGGGCTGCGGGGGGGCGATTGGATCGTCGAAATGGCCAATATCCCGCCACGCGATGGGTTGCCGGCGGCCTGGCTGGCCACCCCGCTTAATCACGGTGGGGCGTTAATCGGCTTCATCTTGCTGGCTCCCCCCCGCGCCCCCTTCCGGCTTGATCGCGAGGTGTTCGACCTGCTCCGCGTCGTCGGCCGTCAGGTCGCCACCGTGGTGGCCGAGCAGCGCGCCGCCGAGGTGCTGATGCAGACCCGCCAGCTCCACGAATATTCCAAGCGGTTCGCCTTCGTCGCGCATGACATCAAGAATGTCTCGACCCAGCTGACCCTCGTGCTGTCCAACGCCGAGGTGCACATGGACAATCCCGAGTTCCAGCGCGATATGCTGGCCACCATCCGCGCCGCGGTGGCCAAGATCGGCGCCCTGATCAAGCGGCTGGAAACGCCTGACAACCCCGTCAACCAGGCCGTGCTGCTGCCCGGCGAGCGGATCGTGCCGATCATCGCCAACGCCGCGCGCGCCACCGGGATGGATATCCGCTTCGACAACGGCGCCGACGGCACCGGCGTCGCCATGGCCGCCGCGAGCCTGGACGCGGTGGTCACCCATCTGCTCAACAACGCCATCGAGGCTACCCGCACCGCCCACCCGGCGGACCCGCCGCCGGTGCACATCACGTTGCGCCATGAAGGCCGCCGCACGGTGATTGACATCGTCGACGAGGGGCCGGGCATGACGCCGGATTTCGTCCGCGACGGCCTGTTCCGCCCCTTCCGCACCAGCAAGCCCGGCGGCTCGGGCATCGGTGCGTATCAGGCGCGCGAGCTGCTGCGCGAGGCGGGCGGCGATCTGGTGGTGATTACCCGGCCGGGCGCCGGCACCACCATGCGGCTTCTGCTCCCGGCGGTGGAGGGAGCGGTTTAGTAGAGTGCCAGGTCGGAGAAGCAAGAGTGTTCTTTTTGTGAACAAAAGGAACCAAAAAACGTTGCATGACGTCGTTGCCTTCGGCGCGGCTAAGCGGGAAGCTGGGGAGCGGTAAACAGCAATCGGATAAAATTTTTTTCTTCTTTTTTTCAAAAAAGAAGCGCTTCCCTCCCTTCAAAGCCACCCGGCTTAAGCTCATTGTGCTACCGGCGCGGCAGAGACTGCCATTCTCGCGCATCGCGTGGCACAATATGGCTCACGGACTCCCCCGCCCCGACTCAGGAATGAGATGAGCAAACCCAAGCTGTTGATTGTCGAGGACGACGAAGGACTGGCCGGCCAGTACCGCTGGGCCTTCCCGGCCTGCGACGTCATCATCGCGGGCAGCCGCCCGCAGGCGCTCGCCGCCCTGCAGCGCGACCGCCCGGCGGCGGCTATTGTCGATCTCGGCCTGCCGCCCGACCCCGACGGCGTTTCCGAGGGCTTCGCCACGCTCGATGCACTGCTGCGCCAGGCGCCGGATCTCAAGGTGGTGGTCGCCACCTCGCATGGCGACAAGATGCATGCGCTGCGGGCGATCTCCTCCGGCGCCTATGATTTCTGCGAGAAACCCGCCGACATCGCGCTGCTGCGCACCATCATCGAGCGCGCGCTCGCCGTGCACGCGCTGGAGGAGGAGAACCGCCGCCTCTCCGAGGCCCAGGCCCCCTCCCCCATCAAGCGCATCATCACCGGCGCCGATACGATGCTGAAGGTCTGCCGCACCGTGGAGCGGCTGGCATCGACCAACGTCACCGTGCTGCTGCTCGGCGAGAGCGGCACCGGCAAGGAGGCGCTGGCCCGCGCGCTGCACGATCTCGGCCCGCGCGCCAAACAGCCCTTCATCGCCATCAACTGCGGCGCCATCCCCGAGAACCTGCTGGAAAGCGAACTGTTCGGCTATGAGCGCGGCGCCTTCACCGGCGCGGTCAAGCAGACGATCGGCAAGATCGAGGCGGCCAACAAGGGCACCCTCTTCCTCGACGAAATCGGCGACCTGCCGCATCAGTTGCAGGTCAAACTGCTGCGCTTCCTGCAGGAACAGGTGATCGAGCGTATCGGCGGCCGCAGCACCATCCCCGTCGATGTCCGCGTCGTCTCCGCCACCAACGCCATGCTGGAGGAACAGATCACCGACGGGCGGTTCCGCAACGACCTCTATTATCGCCTGAATTCGGTGACGGTCCGCATCCCGCCGCTGCGCGAGCGCCCGGGTGACCCGATGCTGCTGGCGCGCTACTTCCTCAGCCGCTTCAATCGCGAATTCAACCGCAACCTGCGCGGCTTCACCGAGGCCGCGGTCTCCGCCCTCTCGGCGCATGACTGGCCTGGCAACGTGCGCGAGCTGGAAAACCGCATGAAGCGCGCCGTGGTGATGGCCGACGGCAAGCTGGTCGATGCCGAGGACCTCGAGCTCGCCGCCGGCGCCTCCGATGTCGAGGACCTCGACCTTCGCGCCGCGCGGATGCGCGCCGAGCGCGACGTCATCCAGCGCGCGCTGGCCCGCAGCAACGGCACCCTCGCGGCCGCCGCCAAGCTGCTCGGCGTCAGCCGCCCCACACTATATACGCTGCTGGAAGCCCATAATCTCGACACGGCCGGCGAGGCCTCCGATCCCGCGGCTGGCGGTTGACCGTACCCCCCGGAATGCAAGAGCCATGAAACGCCGCGCATGAAAAAGCTGCTGCTTCTCATCATCCCCGTTCTGCTGCTGTCCAGCGCCGGCGCCGCGCTGTGGTGGAAATACGGCCGCGCCCGCGATCCCTTCGCCCGCGCGCAGGAGCTGATGGACAAGGGTGACCTCCGCGGCGCCCAGCTCGAACTGCGCAACACCATCCGCTCCGCCCCCAACAATGCCGCCGCGCATTACCGGCTCGGCCAGGTCGATCAGCGTGTCGGCGATTACCTGGCCGCCGAGAAGGAGCTGAAGACCGCCCGCGAGCAGGGCTTCGAGGCCCGCCTGATCAATCCGCTGCTGGCCCAGGCCTACATGGCGCAGGGTCACTACCGCGAGCTGCTGCGTGATTTCCCGGTGCAGGGATTACCCGGCGAGCAGGCCGCGGTGCTGCTCACCCAGCGCGCCTTGGCGCAGCTCTCGCTGGGGGACCTTCCCAGCGCGCTCAACTCCGCCACCGAGGCGGAGCGGCTGACGCCCAACTCCCTCGAACCGCCGATGGCCGCGGCGCGCATCCTGGTCGCCCGTAACGACTTCGACGCCGCGCAGGTCAAGGTCGACCGCGCCCTGCAGATCAACGCGCGCTCCGTCGAGGCGATGATCATGCGCGGCCAGCTCAGCAACGTGAAAGGCGACCGCACCCGCGCCATCACCGATTTCGACGCGGCGCTCGCACTCAACCCGCGCAACCTCACCGCCCGGCTCGAACGCGCCAACCTCCTGCTGATGGACAACAAGGACGCCCGCGCCAAGGACGACGTGAACGCCGCGCTCGAGATCGAGCCGCGCAGCTCGATGGCGATCTATCTGCGCTCGGTGATCGAGATCAAGGCCGAGGACTACGCCGGCGCCGAGGCCGACCTCAACAAGATCGCCCCCCTGCTCGGCCGCTTCCCGCGCGGCTTCTTCTTCTTCGCCATCGCCAAATACAATCTCGGCCAGGCCGAGCAGGCATCGGACGCCGCCAACAAGTTCCTCGCCAAGAACCCCAAGGACCCCGACGCCATCAAGCTGTTCTCCCGTATCGAGCTCGCCGCCCGCCGGCCCGGCGCGGTGATCAAGGTGCTGCTCGACATGCAGAAGGCCGGCGGCCTGGACAGCGACATGCTCGATCTCCTCGGGCGCGCCTACGCCCTGTCCGGCCGCCCGCAACAAGCCCTGCTCACCATGGAGCGCGCCGCCGCCCTGGCGCCGTCCAGCGCCGACATCCTCACCCGCCTCGCCGCTCTGCGCCTCTCCCTCGGTGACGCCGCCCGCGCGTCGGACGAGTTCGAGAAGGCCTTCGCCATGGCGCCCGACAAGACGGCCGCCGCCGAACAGCTCGTCCTCGCCTCGATCTCCAGCGGCGAGATCGACCGCGCCGCCGTCTCCCTCGCCCGCCTGGTCAAGGCCAAAGGCGAGAGCGAGATCACCGGCAATCTCGCCGCCCTCATCCGCATGGCGCAGCTCGACCTGACCGGCGCCGTCACCCAGCTGCAAACGACCATCGCCGCCTACCCGGAATCCATCCAGCCCCGCATCAACCTCGCCAAGGTCCTGGTGCTGCTCGATCGCGCCGCCGAGGCGCAGGTCGTGCTCGGCGAGGTGCTGGACCGCCGCCCCGCCGATGGCGTCGCGCTCAACAACCTCGTCGGCCTGCTCAACGCCGACAACCGCGGCTCCGTGGCCCTCACCCGCCTCGAAAAGGCCCACGCCGCCGCCGCCAAGGACTCCGACATCACCATCGCCCTGGCCAACCAGCTCCTGCGCCAGAACGACGGCAAGAAGGCCCTCGCTTTGGTCGACGAGGTGCTGCGCGACCAGCCCGAGAACATCGCCCTCCTCACCGCCAAGGGCCGCTACCTCGGCGCCCGCGGCCAGAACGAGGATGCCGAATCCGCGTACCGGCAGGTGCTCGAACTGAACCCGCTCGATATCGCCGCCCGCCGCGCCATCGCCGAACTCCGCCTCTCCGCCAAGGACCCCGACGGCGCCCGCAAGATCCTCGCCGACGGGCTGCGCGCCGAGCCCGGCAGCGCGCCCCTCATGCAGCTGATGATCGAGACCGTGCTCCGCGCCAAGGGCCTCGACGCCGCGCTGACCGAAGCCGATCGCCTCTCGCGTGATCCCGCCAACATGCCCAACGCCCGCTGGCTCCGCGGCGACGCGCTGATGGCCTCCGCCCGCTTCACTGATGCCGTCGGCGCCTTCGCCACCGATTTCCGCGCCGATCCCGGCACCACCGGCCTGCTCCGCCTCGTCGGCGCCTACAACGCCAGCGGCCGCACCGACCAGTCCACCCAGCTCCTGCGCGACTGGCTCACCGGCCATCCCGACGATGCCGCCGCCGCCGAACAGCTCGCCGGGCTCGACATCATCTCCCGCCGCTTCTTCGAGGCCGAAAAACAGCTCCTCGCCGTGCTCGCGCAACGCCCCTCGGATTCCGTGGCCCTCAACAACCTCGCCTGGGTCTACCTCCAGCGCAACGACACCCGCGCCCGCCCGGTCGCGCAGAAATCCTACCTCCTCAACCCCTCCCCCGAGGCCGCCGACACCCTCGGCTGGATCCTCACCACCACCGGCAACGCCCCGACCGGCTACACTTTGCTGCGCCAGGCCGCCACCGCGCTCAGCCGAGACCCCACGGTGCTCTACCACTACGCCGTCGCGCAGAAGGAAACCGGCCGCAAGGAGGATGCCATCGCCACCCTCCGCCCCCTCCTCCTCGGCATTTCCGAGTTCGAGGAACGCCCGGCCGCGCAGAAGCTCCTGACCGAGTTGACCGCGGTCAAGTGAGCGCAGGATGACAGGAAGCAAGCGGTTCTTTTTTGAAAAAAAGAACCAAAAAACTTTTACTCCTTGGCTCGGAGCCGCCCGGGCCAACGCCGAACCAATGTCCCAAAAAGTTTTTGCTTCTTTTTTCAAAAAGAAGCGCTTGCTTCCTGTCTTCGCATGACCCCCCTCCGTCTCCTCACCTTCTCGACGCTCTACCCCGACAGCGTCCGCCCCAATCACGGCGTCTTCGTCGAAAACCGCCTGCGCCACCTCGTCGCCTCCGGCGCGGTGGCCAGCACCGTGCTCGCCCCCGTCCCATGGTTTCCCTTCACCGCGGAACGCTTCGGCGCCTACGCCAAATTCGCCGCCGTCCCCCGCTTCGAGCGCCGCAATGGCCTCGATGTCCACCATCCCCGCTACCCCGTCATCCCCGCCATCGGCATGAACGTCGCCCCCCATTTCCTCTACGCCTTCGCCCTCCCGGCGCTGGCCCGCCTCATCCGCGCCGGCCTGCGGTTCGACGCCATCGACGCCCATTACCTCTACCCCGACGGCGTCGCCGCCGCCTGGCTCGGCCGCGCCTTCAACAAACCCGTCGTCATCACCGCCCGCGGGTCCGACGTCACCGAACTCCCCGACCATCCCATCCCCAACCGCCTCATCCGCGGCGCCATCCAGTCCGCCGCCCACCTCATCGGCGTCAGCCAATCCCTCTGCGACCGCATGATCGAACTCGGCGCCGATCCCCACAAAGTTACGGCCCTACGTAACGGCGTAGATACGCACTGCTTCCACCCCGTCGACCGCCCCGCCGCCCGCGCCGCCCTCGGCCTCACCCGCCCCACCCTCATCAGCGTCGGCAACCTCATCCCCCGCAAGCGCAACCACCTCACCATCGCCGCGATGCCCTATCTGCCGGACTGGGACCTCATCCTCGTCGGCGACGGCCCCGAACGCCCCGCCCTCGAAGCCCAGGCCGCCGCCCTGGGCATCACCCAGCGCGTCCGCTTCCTCGGTGCCCAACCCCACGACCGCCTGGCCCGATACTACGGCGCCGCCGACGCCATGGTCCTCGCCTCCACCCGCGAAGGCTGGGCCAACGTGCTCCTGGAATCCATGGCTTGCGGCACCCCCGTCATCGCATCCAACATCCCCATGAACGCCGAAGTCGTCCGCGCCCCCGCCGCCGGCCGCATCATGCGCGAAGACACGCCGGAAGCCCTCGCCGAAGCCGTGCACACCCTCTTCCTCGCCGAACCCGACCGCGCGGCCACCCGCGCCTACGCCGAGCCCTTCTCATGGGATGCCACCACGGCGGGGCAGATCGGGATTTTCAGGCAAGTGACAGGGAAGTAAGCGGTCGCTTTTTTGAAAAAAGCTCCGCAAAAACCTTTATCCGAGCCCGCACCCGCTCCACCACCACCCCGCCCAGCGCCAGCGGCGCGCAGGACTGCGCCTCCCACACACCAAGCGCAAAATCAGCCTGCGCCATCACCACCGACCCGCCATTGCTGAACGCCGCCCGATTGCCGGTATCGAGGAAGGACTCGCACGCCAGCCCCTCCGCCAGCAGCACGTCATGCCGGGTCAGCTCCACATGCCACCACGTCACCGCCGCCGCCGCCTCCTGCCGGATGGACCCCCCATTCACCAGCAGCCGCACCGGGATCAGCACCCCGTCGGCAAACACCGCGTGATCCGGCGACAGCCACAAATCGCGATGCGGCCGCCCCGGCCCGAACGCCCCCGCCGCCACCCGGATCGGCCACACCGCCTCCGGCCGGGGATGCCGCGCACATTCCACCCGCCGATGCCCGAGCCAAACCACCTCCGCCAACCCGCGCCCGCACAGCGTCGGCACCACGTCCCCCGCGACAAGCGCTTCCACCGCCCGCTCGCCGCCGGTGGTAAGAATCCGCGTCCCCGCCGCAAAACACGCGATCGAGGCGGCCGCGATCGACTGATCGCTGAACTGCAAGCGTGTCACCCCCGTCAGCGTGTCCGTCACCCCGCCCCGCATCGCGGTCACCACGCTCCCCTGCCGCGCCAGCGTGTAGGAGGTCGCGCTGGCCGGAAACACAACCGTATCCGCCCCGCCGCCGGAGGTAATCGTATCGGCCACCGCGTTGACATACACAGTCGCGGCGCCCGCGCCCGTGTAGACGTTATCAACCAGCGTGCCCGCGGCGATCGAGAACGGCGTGGAACCGATCGCCCCGGGCGTCCCGGCCACAAGATCGATGCTGCAATCCGCGGTGACCGCCGCCAGATTGATCTCGTCAGCCTTGCCGGAGGGATCGTTTAAAACCTCCCGCCCCGGGCTGGCCGCCGCCTGGCCGGCATATTCATTGGTATAGACATAGGTCGTCCCCACCGGCGCCGGATCGCCCACCAGCACCAGCGTCGCCGCACTCAGCGCCCCCGTATCGCCAAATCCCGGATTGGCGTTGGCAAAACTCAGCGTCCACGTTCCCGGCGCCATCTGCCCCCAGAACTGGTCGGAGCTGAGCTGCAACGTGTTGTTGAAACTCCCGCCAATCCCGTCATTCGGCTGATCGAGCAGCACGCTCGACGCCCCGCCCGGCGAGGTCAGCGTCAGCAACAAATTGTCGAACGCCGCAAATCTGAACGAAACCTGCACCCGCACCCATTGCAGGCTCACCGCGTCCGCCTGCGGCACATTGAAGGTGAAACGCGTGGTCGAAGCCGCAATCGCCCCGGTCGCAGTCACCGCCACCGTGTCGATCGTCCGGTTATTGGCGGTCTCCTGCAACGTCCAGCTCTTCGCCAGCCGCACCGCCGCCGCCGCGTCCACCAGGCCGAACCCATAATCATCCGAAACATGCAGCCCGCCGCCGTTCCAGTTCGCCGCGCCATTGCTGTGCCAGGTGCTGTCGCCAGGGTCGGTCTGCACCGCCGTATAGGCCAGAATCTCCTGCACATCGCGCAGCCCGAGCCCAGGATTCGCCTGCAACATCAGCGCAATCGTCCCGCTCACCAGCGGCGTCGCGAACGAGGTGCCCTCCAGCCCGGACTGTAGATACCCGCCAGCAATATCGCCCTGCCCCACAATCGCGTCAGACGTGATATCCGTCCCCGGCGCGCTCACCAGGATCGAGGCCCCCGGCGTCGAATACCGCCCCCCCGGCGCATTCACCGTCCCACTGGCGTCCAGCGCCGCGACGGTCACAACGTTGATCGAGCTCTGGAACGCATGCAGGTTGGTATCGTCCCCCGACCCGTAATAATTCCCGGCGGCAAAAACGTTGATCGTCCCCAACCCGCCCCGCCCGCTCTGCGCCGCCCCCAGCAACGCATTGATCGCCGTCTGCGCCGAACTGTTGAAGACCGAATCCGCCAGCGCCGAAGTGAATCCCCAGCTGTTGTTCGCCACATCGAACTTCGCCGAATTCGTCAGCGCCGCCGCAATACTCCCCCACGGGTTCTGTTGATTGGCCAGCGTGTCGATCACCCGATACGCCGAAAGCGTGGCGCCATAAGCCACCCCGACAATCCCGCTCCCGTTGTTCGCCCCCGCAATCAGCCCCGACACCCACGTGCCATGCGCCAGGTCCGCCGCGGCGCTCCCGGTCAGCCCGATGTCATTGAACGGATAGGCATTATTGGTCGGCGCATCGAGACTATAGGACGTCGCGGCATCGTAGTTCGGTGCGATATCGGGATTGGTATAATCCACGCCCGTATCGTTGACGACAACCGTCACCCCCTGCCCCGTCGCCAGCCCCCACGCCGGCACCACGTCGATATCCCTGCCCGCAACGCCGCCGGTCTGCCCGGTATTCTGCAAATACCACTGGTCGGTGAAATACGGCGCATTGAGAACGGCGGACTGCCCGACCGCCACCCCCCCATCCGCCGACACGTCCCCCAATCCAAGCGGGTCCGCCAACCCGAACGGGTCCGCCAGCAAGCCGCTCAACCGATACCTATCAACCGTCACGCGCGGCTCCGATACTGCGAACCCCGCCACTATACGCCATCGCCGCGCCTATCCCCTCACTCCCTGAAAAGGCAAGCGGTCGCTTTTTGAAAAAAGCTCCGCAAAAACTTTTCTCCACTTGCTTGCGGAAACCCCGCCGGATGGAGAGAGTGGCGAGATTGGAAAAAATGCATTTATGAGCAAAAAAGCTCTTGACCGTTCAGGACAAGAAAGTTATATATACACGCATGACCCATCTACCCCTCCCCAGCCCTGACCCCGCCGCGGCCCTCCGTGCCCTGATGGCGGAGCTATGCGCGCTGGCCGGGGGATCGGTCATCGCCCGCATGCTGGCCACATTGCTCGCTCTCCTCGCCCAGGCCGCCCAGCGGCCGGAGATCGCCCGGCCCGGGCTCCGCCCCGCAACCTCGCCCGCCATCACCAGCGACACCCTCGACCACTCCGAGGACGAGTACGCCTGGATCATGGTCCCCGCCCCCTGGCGCTCCGGTCAGGGGTGGAATCTGTGCCCGCACCCCCTCTCCCTCCCCTGCGCCCCGACCGGCCCGGAGGTGCCTATTTTTCAAATTGCCCCGGCCTAGCGCTGCGGACTCACGTCCTATTTGTTCCGGTTATCCAACATCGCCGGATATCCGCCGCCGCGCCATCAGCAGCGAGTCCCACGCCACCCCCTCCACCACATACGTCGCCGGCTCCCGCCCATATTCGACAAACCCGCGCGACCGATACAGCGCCTCCGCCGCCCCGTTCCCCGCCCGCACCCCCAGCTCAACCTGCTCCACCCGCCCCAGCGCCACCCCCAGCGTGGCATCGAGCAAGGCGGGCGCCACCCCCCTGCCCCGCCCGTCCGGCGCCACATACACCCCCCACAAAAACGCCCGATGCCGCTCCTTCGCCTTGCTTTTGAACTCCAGCGCGATGATCCCCACCAGCGCGCGCCCCTCCCACGCCCCCATGATGTGGTTATCCGCGATCTGCCCGACGAAATGCGACAGCGGTTTCCCCGCCTCCTCCCGGAAATCCGACCCGAAATCGGCGGGATGGTCCCGCAGCGCCCGCAACCGTATCGCCCGGAACGCCGGCGCGTCGCCCAGCCCAAGCCGCCGTATCTCCATCACGCCCCCCGCCCGAACAGCCGATCGATCCACCCCCGCCAAACCCCCTTCCGCCGCTCCGTCACCTCCGCCAGCGCCAACCCCGCCAACGGAACCCCCGCATAAACAATCACCCAATTCTGCCAGGACGCCGCCGGAAACGGCAGCACCGCCGCCAGGAAATGCAGCAACGGAAGATGAAACAAATACAGCGCGAACGTCCCCCCCGCCAGCCACCGCACCGGCCGGGCTATCCTCCCCAGGAGAGCCGCGAACCGCCCGGAAACCGCCGAAAATCCCACCAGGAACACCGCGAAGGAAATCCCCATCGCGTAGTCATGCCCATAGTCCAGCAGCCGCCCCGCCTCGAGCGAGAACGGATCATAGATCTGCCCCTCCCGCTCGCTGAACACCATCGCCAGAACCGCCCCCACCAGCCCCACCGCCACCAGCCCCCACCCGACCGGAGCCGACACCTTCCGCCCGTAGATCGCCACCCCGGTCAGCCATAGCGGAAACAAAATGGCGATCCCCGGCCCCGCCACCACCAGCGCCACCACCGCCGCCGGAATCCCCACACGCCGCGGGAGAAACAGCAGCAGCCCGAACGTCAGATAGTACCAGGCCTCATACCCCAGCGACCAAAACGGCACGTTCGACCCCGGCGAGACGTGTTGAGACCAAAGATCCCCGGTAAAAACCAGGTTCCGCCCAAACGCCCACCAGGCCGGCACGCTATCGCAGCAAAACCCCGTATAGATCTCCGGCCGCGCCGCCATCCCGATCGCATCGACCACCCACGTCACCGCCAAAGCCGGAAGCGCCACCGACGCAATCCGCGCCAGCCGGTTCACCGCATAGCTCCGCGCCGTCGTCTCCCGCGAGCGTGTCACATGACAAATCACGAAGCCGGAAAGGACAAAAAAGATGTCGACCGCCTCGCGCCCGAGCCCCTTGATCTGCCACAACAGCCCGCCGGTGTGGACGCTCCACGCGGCGTGCGAGAGGAACACCATGTAGGCCGCAAGGAAGCGGGCGAGGTCGAGAAAGATCGAGACTTCAAGGTTCATTCGGCGCCGTCGCCCTAGAGTACCCCGCCGTTATAGCAGCCTTCACACCAGCACAAAGCCACGCCACGACTTCCGCCCCGTCGCCTCCCGCAACAGCCCCCCCGCCACCATCCGCGCGATGAGATCAGCCCCCGCCCGAGAGCTCACCCCCAGATGCCCCCCTAACGTCCCCGCCGTGATGATCGGCTCCCGCACCGCGATCGCGATCGCATCCGCCAACCGGGACCGCGCCGTCGCCTTCAACCCCCGCCCCCGCTCAACCACCGCCAACAGCCGCGCCAACTCCCGCCGCGCCCCGCTGGCCGCCTCCGCGATACAGTCGAGGATCGCCAAAACCGGATCAGCCGCGAGTGCCGCCCGATCGAGCCGCTGCACCGGTGCCGACCACAACACCAATCCGGGCTCCCCGGTCCCACCCCGCTCCCGCCACAGCCAGGCGGCCCGAAGCGTCGCCGGAAACGACAACCGCCCACCCCCCTCCCCCGCGATCATCCGCGCGGCCTCAAGCAAAGGCGGAAGTTCACCAAGGGGCGGAAGCACCGCCTCAGGCGCCCAGCCCCGCAACTCCGCGAGGCGCCGCCACAGATTGGCCTGCCGTAACGCCATAGCGACGTCCCGATCATCGGGCGCCGCCTGCATCCCCTCCTGCGTCGCGCTGGTGGCCGGAAGCACCGAGGGGAGCCGGGTGCCCAGCTCGGCCGCGGTATAGGCGCCGGTCAGCCGCATGTCGCGCATCGCGAGGTCGAGCGGGTGCACCCAGGTGCCATAATGGGCCAACCAACCGGCCGCCTCACGGTAGGTCAACCGGGCCCGCAACCCGGCCTGCACCATCGGCGCCGCCGCCGCGGTGCTGGCTTCGAGCCGGGCGATTGCGTCTTGGGTTACGGTGATCTGGCTAATCATATGATAAATAATATACCAGAATGACAAACGGAAGGTAACTAGGCATTAAGTGTAGGATGTCGGGTAACCACGAATTCCGGCACGAACGCCCTCCGCAGTCGCAGCCCTCCGCCCGATCCCCTCCGTGCCACGGGCGGATGCCGGGCGCGTGGTTGATATGGACATCATTGCAAACGGTCGTTTTCTGATCGGATATTGAAGTGTACAAGGCGCCATGATCGCCATTGGCTATGCGCGGGTATCGACCGAGGAGCAGAATACCGGGGCGCAGCTCGATGCCTTGCGGGCCGCCGGCTGTACCGAGATCTTCGAGGAGCGAGCCTCCGGCGGCGATCGGGCGCGGCCGGTCCTGGCCCGGGCGCTCGCGCGGGTCGGCCCGGGGGATACGCTGGTGGTCGCGCGGATTGACCGGCTCGCCCGTTCCCTCGCGCATTTGCTGGCGGTGATCGAGGGGCTGCGCGCCCGGGGCGCCTATTTCCGCTCGCTGGGGGACCCGATCGATACGTCGAGCCCGCAAGGGGTGTTCACCCTGCAGGTCCTGGGAGCCGCGGCCGAATTCGAGCGCGCGTTGATCCGTGAACGCACCCGCTCCGGCCTCGCCGCGGCGAGGGCGCGTGGCAGGGTTGGGGGCAACCCCGGTTTGCGGGCGCGCGAGCCGGGCGCCCTGCGGAAGGTCGCCGCGGCCCGGCGGGCCTCGGCGCTCGCCGGCCTCATCGCCGGGGCCGACGTCTGGTTGCCGGTGGTGCGGCGGATGCGCCCGGGGCGCTCCTGGGGCGAGGTTGCGCGTGCGGTCTCGACGGCCACCGGTGCCGCTTGGTCGGCCGATCGGCTCGCCCGCGCGGTGCGTCGGTTTGTCGCCGAGGGGTTGGCGGAGGCCGAGCTGCTCTCCCCTGCCCCGCGCCGCCGCGCGCCGGACAGGCTGCTGGCGGCGGTCGCCGGGATGGCGCGCGCCGGGCTCACGTTGCGGGCGATCGGCGCGGAGCTGACCGCGATGCGCGAGCGCACCCCGCGCGGCGGCGAGACATGGTCGGTCTCATCGGTTGCCCATCTCCTGGCGCGGGCAAAAGCAGCGCGGTTGATCGACTAAGCCTATACGTCGTTACGTGAGTCCGAGAAGACGCAACGCCATACCCGCCACCGCGCAGGCAGCCAAGGTCCAGGACATGCCGATCCGGGTGGCAAAGGCGAGCAGGAACGCCGCCGCCGTCAGCCCCGCCATCGCGGGATTGAGCGACCCCAGCGCCGGCACTTCCAAGGCGAAGGCTACGGGGTGGAACACCCGGAACAACGCATGCAGCGCGAACCACACGGCGAGATTGCCGATCACCCCCACCACCGCCGCGGTGATGCCGTTGAGCGCCGCCGACAGGCCGCGATTGCCGCGCAGCGCCTCGATCCATGGGGCGCCGGCGAAAATCCACAGGAAGCAGGGCGCGAAGGTCACCCATGTCGCCAGCAGCCCGCCCAGCGTGGCGCCCAGCAACGGCGGGAACGGAGCGGGCACACGCCAGGCGCCCATGAAGCCGACGAATTGCAGCACCATGATCAGCGGCCCCGGCGTGGTCTCGGCCATCGCCAGCCCGTCCATCATCTCGCCCGGCGCCAGCCAGTGCTGCGTCTCCACCGCCGCCTGCGCGACATAAGCGAGCACCGCGTAGGCGCCGCCGAAGGTGACGACCGCCATTTTTGAGAAAAAAACTGCAATCCCGGCATAGACGCTGCCCGGCGCCAGCATCACCAGCAGCCCGACCGGCAACAGCCAGGCCACGAGACAGGCGAGCGAAATCCATAGCGTGCTGGCCTGGCCCGGCCGGGCATGGGGGGGAATGTCGGGGCCGAGCAAGCCATGCCCGTCCGGCGCGCCGGATGCCGCGCCGTGGCCCCCTGCCCCGCCAAACGCCAGCGACCCGGCTTTCGTCGCGCCGTAGCCGATCGCCGCGGCGGCCGCGATGACCAGCGGGAACGGCAGGCCGAACAGAAACAGCGCCAGGAAGGCCGCGCCGGCCAATGCGTAGCGGGCCCGGTTGGCCAACGCCCGACGGCCCACGCGGATCAGCGCCTGGGTGACGATTGCCAGCACCGCCGCCTTGAGGCCGAAAAACAACCCCTCCACCGCCGGCAGGCTGCCCAGCAGCACGTAGACCCAGGACAACGCCATGATCGCCACCAGGCCGGGCAGCACGAACAGCAGCCCCGCCGCGAGGCCGCCCTTGGTGCGGTGCATCAGCCAGCCGATATAAGTGGCGAGTTGCTGCGCCTCCGGCCCCGGCAGCAAAGTGCAGTAGGACAAGGCGTGGAGGAAGCGTGCCTCGCCGATCCAGCGTTGCTCATCGACGATGATGCGATGCATTACCGCGATCTGTCCCGCCGGGCCACCGAAGGAGAGCAACGCGACCCGGGCCCAGACGCGCAGCGCCGCAGCAAAACTTACACCATACGGTTCCATCGGCGCCTCAACCCTTCGCGCCTGAGTTTACGTAACGACGTAGCGACTTACCTACGACCCGCCATACGGGTCATGCGCCGGCACCGAAAGCGCACCCCCTCGGCCGCCGACGGTGGATATCGGGCCTGACCGTGTCAAGCCAATCGCGCATAGGCCCGCATGGCCTGCTGCACATCGGCGCGGCCGGACTTATCGCCGCCATCATCGGAGACCGGCGGGCTGCCAGGGCGGTGCGCCCCATGCCCGGCCGCCGCCCCGCCGAGCGAGGCGGCGGCAACCGTGGCGGCCGAGCGATCGAGCATGGCATGAAGGTCACGGGAGAAGGCGCCGAAGGCCGAAGGCGGCCCCGCGGGGTTGGGTAACGCCGCGGCTGCGTGGGTGATCGAGGAGATGTTCATGGCGGGTTCCTTGTTGCGCCGATCACGCCACGCGATTTCCGTGCCAGGGCGAAACCGCGGAATTCCGCCCTTACGCTCGACGGTGAACCGGACCCGCGGCGATTGGCGGGCAGGAACTGCCGGGCAGATTTGGCCGTGGCATCCTAGATCTACGTAACGTCGTCTATACCGCGATACGACACGCCAATACGCCGAGGAGCACCAGCGCGGCGGCGCAGTGCACGCTCCACATGGCTTTGAGCCGCACTCTCATCCGAGACACTCCGAACTATCAGCCGGCCGGCGCAGCCGATCCGGCCGAAATATGTGTGGATGAGCCAAGCCCCGAACAAATCGGGCGACGCCGAGATCGACCAGGCGCGATGAATGTTGCGGGCGGGGTCGGAGGCTTGCAGGCGATGATGGATGGCTGCGGTCATGGCGATGATCTCCTGATCGCAGGAGTGAATCACGGGGTGGGCGGGAGTACAAGGGGTGAAGGGGAGGGGTGTTCTTTTTGTGAACAAAAAGAACCGAAAAAACTTTCTGTTCCATCCATGCCGTTGGCGTACACCCCGCAGATAGGTCGGAGCGGTACATACCAAGGGGATAAAAGTTTTTTGCTTCTTTTTTTCAAAAAAGAAGCGCTTTCTTCCCGCGAATGAGAAACTACGATAATACGTCGTTACGTCCACATGTATTTTCGATCCTACGCAACGCTCCGAAGCACCGCAAACAACAACAGCACCGCACTGATGAGCAACGTCAGGAAGGTCATCACCATCCCGCTCACGCGGAAGCGGAAATCCTCGCACGCCTGCGCCACCCCGTGGGCATGCAGCAGCCGGCCGACCAGCAGCAGCAGGCCCAGCGCGTGCACTGTCCAGGCCGGATAGCCGGTGACCTCGACGAAGTAGAGCAGCGCCAGGCCAAGCGGCGCGTATTCGGCGAAATTGCCATGCACCCGCGCCGCGCGCTCGAGATGGATGTCGCCGGTGGTGCCGATGGCGATTTTCGCGCTGCGCCGCCGGCGGATCACCTGGACCGACAGGCGGACATAGAGCAGCCCGAGCAGTGCGGCATAAAGCGCGGTGACGGGAGGGTGCATCGGGCTGGGCTCAGCCGCGGCCGATGCCGAAATAGGTGAGGCCGGCCTGGCGCATTGCCGCGGGGTCATAGATGTTGCGCAGGTCAACCAGCACGCGGCCGCGCATGGCGGCGGCGAGGCGGGCAGGGGAGAGGGCGCGGAACTGGTTCCACTCCGTCACCAGCACGGTCGCGTCGGCACCCTGGGCGGCGTCGAGCGCGTCATGGCACCACACCACGTTGGGCGGCAGGAGGGGCTTGGCCGCGGCCAGGCCCTCGGGATCGAACACCCGCACGGCGGCGCCATCCTCGGCGAGGCGCGAGACGATCGGGATTGCCGGGCTGTCGCGCATGTCGTCGGTCTCGGGCTTGAAGGTGAGGCCGAGCACCGCGATGGTCTTGCCGCGCACCACCCCACCGCAGGCGGCGATGATGCGCGCGGCCATGGTGGATTTGCGGGCGTCGTTGACCGCGACCACGGTTTCCACCAGGCGGGAAGGGGCCCCGGCCTCCTGGGCGATGCGCACCAGGGCCAGCGTATCCTTGGGGAAGCAGGAGCCGCCGAAGCCCGGCCCGGGCTGCAGGAAGCGGCTGCCGATGCGGGCATCGAGGCCGATGCCGCGGGCGACTTCCAGCACATCGGCACCGGTGCGCTCGCAGAGATCCGCCATTTCGTTGATGAAGGTGACCTTCATGGCAAGGAAGGCGTTGGCGGCGTATTTGGTCAGCTCCGCGGTTTCGATGCCGGTGAACAGGATCGGCGCCTCGGTGGCGGCAATCGGGGCGTAGAGGCGGCGCATGGTGTCGCGGGCGCGCTCGGTGGCGGCGCCAATGACGACGCGGTCGGGTTTCATGAAATCGCCGATCGCGTTGCCTTCGCGGAGGAATTCGGGGTTGGAGGCAACGTCGAACGCGAGGTCGGGGCGGGTGGTGCGGATGATTTCGGCGATGCGGCTGCCGGTACCCACGGGGACGGTGGATTTGGTGACGACCACGGCATAGCCGGTCATCGCGCGCGCGACCTGCTCGGCGGCGGCGTAGACGTAGCTGAGATCGGCGTGGCCGTCGCCGCGGCGGGTGGGGGTGCCGACGGCGATGAACACCGCCTCGGCGCCCTGCATGGCCTCGGCGATGTCGCTGCCGAAGGTCAGCCGGCCGGCGGCGGCATTGGATTTCACGAGGTCTTCCAGGCCCGGCTCATAGATCGGCATCCGCCCTTCACGCAGGGCGGCGAGGCGGGCGGGGTCGACCTCGACGATCGCCACTTCGACCCCGAATTCGGCGAAACACGCGCCGGACACCAGGCCGACATAGCCGCCGCCGATCATTGCAATGCGCATTCTGGGGTCTCCACGTCGTTCGCTCGTCTTGCAGCACATTTCGTGGCGCCGCGTCACGCGCGAGTGGTAAGGAAGGGAGCG
>CAIYPH010000655.1 GCA_903928045.1 uncultured Rhodospirillales bacterium | reverse complement strand
CGACGAGTTGCTCGACCGCTGCGACGCGCTCAACGCCGAAGCCGCCCTGCTGCCCCGCCGCACGCGGGATCGGCGGCTGCGGCTGGAAACCGCGATGATTCTCGGCCTCGCCAAGCGCCTCGCGGCACGGTTGCGCCGGCAGGACCCGCTGGCCGCGCGGGTCAAACTCAAGAAAGGGGATGTCGTGCTGGCCATGCTCGCCGCATCAAGGTTCCTGTGACCCCGCTCGGCGCCGACAAGGCCGATCTGCGGGCGGTTGAGGCGATCGTCCGCGCCGCCGGCACCAGCTTCCATCGCGGCATGGCCGTGCTGCCGAAAGACCGGCGGCACGCGATGTACGCGATCTACGCCTTCTGCCGCATCGTCGATGACATCGTCGACGAGCCCGGCGAGGCGGCCGAGAAACAGGCGGCGCTCGAAGACTGGCGGCGGCGCATCGCCCTGCTTTATGTCGGCCGGGCGGACGACGCGGTCACCCGCGTGCTGCTGCTCGCCGTCCGCGCCTATGATTTGCGCGAGGAGGATTTCCTCGCAGTCATCGACGGCATGCAGACCGACGGCGAGACGGCGCTCGTGGCCCCGCCGCTCGACGTGCTCGACCTCTATTGCGACCGCGTGGCCGCCGCGGTGGGAAGGCTCTCGGTGCGCGCGTTCGGCGACGCCTCTCCGGCCGCCGATGTGGTGGCATACCACCTCGGCCGGGCGCTGCAACTCACCAACATCCTGCGCGATATCGCGGAAGACGCCGGGCGGGGGCGCTGTTACCTCCCGGCCGAGTATTTCACCGCTCCGCCGCCCGCGACGGCCACCGAGGCGCTGGCGCGGGCGGAATTGCCCGAGGTTTGCGCGAGACTGGCCGACCTCGCGCACGCCCATTTCGATGACGCGGGCACGGCGATGTCGCAATGCGGGCGCGAGGCGATGCGACCGGCGCGGCTGATGGGGGCAACCTACGCCGAGGTGCTCCGCGCGCTGGAGCGCCGCGGCTGGCTGGCGCTGGAGCGGCCGGTGAAATTGTCGAAATGGCGCAAGATCTGGCTGGCCCTGCGCTACGGCCTGGCATGAGCCGGGTTCACATCATCGGCGCTGGCCTCGCCGGGCTGTCGGCGGCGGTGGCGCTGGCCGGGGCGGGGCGGGGGGTGACGCTGTACGAGGCGGGGCCGGCGGCCGGTGGGCGCTGTCGCTCCTATTTCGATCGCGGGCTCGGGTGCCGTATCGACAATGGCAACCACCTCGTGCTCTCCGGCAACCGCGCCGCGATGGGGTTTCTCGACACCATCGGCGCGCGGCATCTGCTCGGTGGGCCGGGCCGGGCGATGTTCCCCTTCCTCGACGTCACCACCGGCGAGCGCTGGACGGTGGAGCCCGACCCCGGGCCGATCCCGTGGTGGGTGTTCCGCCGGGATGCGCGGGTGCCCGGCACCAAACTCACCGAATATGGCCAGCTCCTCCGCCTGCGCGGGGCGGGCGCCGAGACCACCGTCAGCCAGTCGCTGGATCCGCGCAGCGCGCTATACCGGCGGCTGCTCGAACCTCTCGCAGTGGCGGCGCTGAATACCGCGCCGGATGCGGCTTTGGCGCGGCTGCTCGACAGCGTGGTCCGTGAGACGCTGATGCGGGGCGGGCGGGCGTGTGTTCCGCTCTACCCCAAGGTCGGCCTGTCTGAGACCTTCATCGACCCGGCGCTCGCCTGGCTCACCGCCCGCGGGGGCGTGCTGCATACCGGCCGGCGGGTCAGTTCGCTGAACGCGGTGGGTGGCCGGATCGTGGACTTCGAGACCTCCGAGGGGGCGGTGGCGCTCGACCCCGGGGAGTCCCTGGTGCTCGCGGTGCCGCCCTGGGTGGCGCGGGATCTGCTGCCCTGGTTGCGGGCGCCGGAGGCGTTCGAGGCGATCGTCAATCTGCATTACCGGGTGGACGCGACCCCCGCCGGCGCGGCGGGGGAGGCGGGGTTTCTTGGGGTGATCGGCGGCACGGCGGAGTGGATTTTCGTGAAGCCCGGCATCGTCTCCATCACCATCTCGGCCGCCAACCGCCTGGTCGATCGCAGTGCCGACGATCTCGCGGCCGCGATCTGGCCGGAGGTCTGTGCCGCGCTTGGGCTCGACGGGCCAATGCCCCGCGTGCGGGTGGTCAAGGAGCGGCGGGCGACCTTCGCCGCCACCGCGGCGCAGGAGCGGCTGCGGCCGAGGGCGCGCACCCAGATCGGCAATCTCGTGCTGGCCGGCGACTGGACCGATACCGGCTTGCCGGCCACGATCGAAGGTGCGATCAGATCCGGCCGCGCGGCGGCCGAGGCGCTTGGCGCCTGATCGATGGACCAGCAGATGATTGACGATGCGACCCTGGACTCCGCGGTATCGCGCGCCCGCGATGCCCTCAAGCGCCGCCAGAAACCCGATGGGCACTGGGTGTTCGAGCTTGAGGCCGATGCGACGATTCCGGCCGAGTTTGTCCTGCTGTGCCATTTCCTCGACCGGCCGGACCTCGAACTCGAGCGCAGGATTGGCAACTACCTGCGTTCGATCCAGGGCGTGCATGGCGGTTGGCCGCTGTTTCATGACGGGGCCTTCGATATCTCGGCTTCGGTGAAGGCGTATTTCGCGCTGAAGATGATCGGCGATGACCCCGAGGCGCCCCACATGGCCCGCGCCCGGGAGGCGATCCTGGCCGCCGGCGGGGCGGAGCGGAGCAATGTGTTCACCCGCTGCCAGCTTGCGTTGTTCGGCGAGGTGCCGTGGCGGGCGGTACCGGTGATGCCGGTGGAACTGGTGCTGTTGCCCAAGTGGTTTCCCTTTCATCTCGACAAGGTCAGCTACTGGTCCCGCACCGTCATCACCCCGCTGCTGGTGCTGATGGCGCTGAAGCCGAAGGCGCGCAATCCGCGGGGCATCGGCGTGCAGGAGTTGTTCTGGATCCCGCCGCTCGAAAACGCCCACTGGATCAAGGGGCCCTATCGCTCGGGCTGGGGGTATTTCTTCAAGGGGCTCGACGCCATCCTGCGGCCGGCCGAGCGGTTGATCCCCGTTGCCTTGCGGCAGCGGGCGATCGGGTGGGCAATGCGGTTCGTCACCGAGCGGCTGAACGGGGAGGATGGGCTGGGCGCCATCTACCCGGCGATGGCCAACACCGTGATGATGTTCGACACGCTGGGTTATCCCCCTGACCACCCCGACGCCGCGATCGCCTGGGAGTCCGTGCGCAAGTTGCTGGTGGTCGAGGAAGACCGCGCCTACTGCCAGCCCTGCCTCTCCCCGGTGTGGGACACCGGGCTGGCCGGGCATGCCATCGCCGAGGCGGACAGCCCGGCCATCCCCGAAATCGCCGCGGCCAACCAGTGGTTGCGGGGCAAGCAGATCCTCGACGTGGTGGGCGACTGGAAGGAGAACCGGCCCAACGCCGTGCCCGGCGGATGGGCCTTCCAGTACGAGAACCCGCACTACCCCGACGTCGACGATACCGCCGTCGTCGGCATGCTGCTGCACCGCGAGAACAACCCCGACCACGCCGAGGCGATCGTCCGGGCGCGGGACTGGGTCATCGCCATGCAATCGAAGGACGGCGGCTGGGGCGCCTTCGATGCCGATAACAACCACATGTACCTCAACCACATCCCCTTCGCCGACCATGGCGCCCTGCTCGACCCCTCGACCGCGGACGTGACCGCGCGCTGCGTGAGCTTCCTCGCGCAGATCGGCCACCCCTTGGATGCGCCGGTGATGACCCGGGCGCTGGCCTGGCTTAGGCGCGAGCAGGAGAAGGACGGCGCCTGGTTCGGCCGCTGGGGGACCAACTATATCTATGGCACCTGGTCCGTGCTCTGCGCCCTCAACGCCGCCGGGTTGCCACATGACGACCCCGCCATCCGCCGCGCCGTGACCTTCCTGCTCGATACCCAGCGCGCGGACGGCGGATGGGGCGAAGACAACGAAACCTACGCCGCCGCCGCGCCCGGACGCTACCATCGCTCCAACCCCAGCCAGACCGCCTGGGCCCTGCTCGGGCTGATGGCCGCCGGCGAAGCCGCGCATCCCGCCGTTGCCCGTGGGATCGCCTGGCTTTCGGCCGTGCAAAAGGGCGATGGGGAATGGGACGAGGAGCCCTATACCGCCGTCGGCTTTCCGCGCGTTTTTTACCTGCGCTACCACGG
>CAIYPH010000654.1 GCA_903928045.1 uncultured Rhodospirillales bacterium | reverse complement strand
TCCGCTCGATCATCGCCATGATGGAGGAGGGGCGTGCCTGCCTCGAAGTCGCGCAGCAGCTCCACGCGGTGGAGAAGGCGATTTCCCAGGCCAAAAAGACCTTCATTCACGACCATCTCGACGATTGCCTCGAACTCAGTCTCGGCGCCATCGCCGGGGCCCAGCGCGACGCGATCGAGGAGTTCAAGGAAATCACCAAATACCTATGACCCAGCCGCTCCCCCCGCACGGGCTCGCACTGACGCGTCTCGGCGAGGTGCCTGGGGTGGAGCACGCCGCGGCGCGGACGTTCTGCCTGGAGACGATCAAGGAATTCTACGGCTTCGACTACCGGCCCGACTGGCACGCCGATCTCGACTCCCTGCTGCTGCCGGCGGAGGGGAATCACTATTCCGCGCATCATCGTGGCGCCTTCTGGACGCTGCGCGCGCCGGGTGGCGAGATCCTGGCGACTGGCGGCATCCGCCATCTCGGCTGGAAACCGAACATCCCGCCAATGGTCCCCGGGCGCTATCCACGACCGGAGGACGTCACCTCGCTGTGGCGCGTCTACGTTCGCAAGGACCAGCGCGGACGGGGGCTCGGGCGTTGGCTGACGGCGCTGTGCGAGGACGAGGCGATCCGCCTGGGTTTCGACCGTATGTATCTGCACGCCACCGCCGACGCAGCGGCAACCATCGCGTTCTGGAATGCGATGGGTTACGCCGATATCGGCACGATCGACGACAGCACGCATTTCGATAAGGCACTCACGTCGTGAGACCATCCCACCGAAGGATTGCCAGACCACCGCACGCCATCAGCTGAACGCCAGGCCGGGGAGCCGCATACCATGACGAAAGATTTTTCGCTGCGACTGCGTGTCATCGGCCTTGCCGCGGCCCTGCTGCTCCCAGGGGCCGCGCGGGCGGCCAGTGATACGGTCGTGCTGGCGGAGATCTTCGGCCCGCGGGCGGGCTGGGCGCTGGAGACGGACGACGCCTTCGTGCTCACCAAGGCCGGCTGCATGGAAATGCTGACCCGCATCGATTTCGATGGCACGGTGAAGCCCGGCCTCGCGACCGCCTGGACGCAATCGGCGCCCACAGCCTGGGACTTCACGATCCGCCAAGGCGTCACCTTCACGGATGGCCGCCCGCTCGATGCCGAGGCCGTGGCCGGCGCATTAACCCATGTGCTGAAGACGCCCGCCCCCCCGCGCGGCTTCAACCCCCGGCTGATTTCCGGCGTCAGCGTGATCGACCCGAAGACGGTGCGCATCACCACGCCGTCGCCCTCCGTGCTGGTGCCGCTGCGCGTTGCCGGCCCGAGCACCGGGATTCTTTCGCCGGCCGCCCTGCAGGGCGAGCGCCCCAACCCGATCCGCGCCTGCACGGGGCCGTTCACCGCCGTCGAGGAAGTGCCGCGCCAGGCGCTGAAGCTCGAGCGCAATCCGGCATATTGGGGCGGGCCCGCCAATTATGCCCGTGCCGAGCTGCGCTTCATTCCAGATGCGCAGGTGCGCGCGACCATGGTGCAGACCGGCGAGGTGCAGATCGCCACTGCCATGCCGGTGACGGCACTGCGCACCCCGCCGGCCAATATCCGCGTGATCTCCACCGATCTTCCGCGGGTGACATCGCTCTACCTCAACACCGCCAAACCGCCGTTCGACGACGTGCGCGTGCGCCGCGCGATCCAGGCGGCGATCGACACCTCCGCCATCGCCGCCTCAGTCTACGAGGGCTTGGCGAAACCGGCGCAGGGCCCCTTCGCGGCGATCGAACCCTGGGCCCCCGCCGGCGCCGCCCCGATCAAGGCCGACGTCGCTCGCGCCCGCGCGCTGCTGGCTGAGGCCGGCGTCAAGCCCGGGAGCCTGCCCTTCGAAATTCTCGGCTACACCGAGCGCTCGGAAATGGCCGACCTCGCCGCGGTTCTGCAAGCCGAGCTGGGTGAAATCGGCATCAAAGCGACGGTGCGCGTCGCCGGCTACGCCGCGCTGGAACCCGATGTGCTCGCCGGCAAGTTCGACTCCATGCTGCTTTCGCGCAGCCATCTGACGGATGTGCCGGACCCCGGCGCCTTCCTGGTCGCCGATTACGGCTGCAAGGGCGGCTACAACCTCTCGCATTTCTGCCGCCCGGCGCTCGACGCGCAGCTCGATGCAGCCACCGCCGAACCGGAGGCGGCCAAGCGCTTCGCCGCCTATGCCGAGGCGGCGAAGATGCTGCAGGACGAAGCGGTGTCGGTGTTCATCGTGCACGAGCAGCAGCGCGACGCGGTCAGCACCTCGGTGACCGGCTTCCGGACGCATCCCTTGGCGCACTACATCCTGACGCGGGACCTGAAGGCGGCTAACTGACATCAGCGCCCGCGATGCCAGGCTACATCGGCGATAGAGCTATTGGGGAGATGGGAAGGAAGCGGTTCTTTTTTGAAAAAAAGAACCAAAAAACTTTTATCCGCCGGCTTCGCGGCCTCCCCGGAGAGCGCGAGGCCAAACGAATAAAGAGT
>CAIYPH010000653.1 GCA_903928045.1 uncultured Rhodospirillales bacterium | reverse complement strand
TAGGTGAACAGCCCGGTCGAGACGTTCTCGCGGTCCTTGCCGGCCTTCTCCTTGAACTGCGTCATGCGGTTCAGCCAGCCCATGCGGGCGACGCAGTTGAAGATCCAGGCGAGCCGCAGATGGGCGTGCACGGCGGATTGGTTGAACAGGATATGGGCCTTGGGGTCGATCCCGCTCGCCAGCAGGGAGGCGGCGAGTTCGCGCGTCTGCTGGGCCAGGGCCGCCGGGTCCTGCCAGACGGTGATGGCGTGGAGGTCGACCACGCAATACAGGCATTCATGGCTGGCCTGCAGCGCCACCCAGTTCCGCACGGCGCCGAGGTAGTTGCCGAGATGCGGGATGCCGGAGGGCTGGATGCCCGAGAAAATGCGCTGCATGGGGTGGTCCGATGCCGGTTGGGGAAAGGCCGCTTTTGTTGCCGAACCGCGCGCCGCGGTCAAGGGTGGGAAAGGAAGCGCTTCTTTTTGAAAAAAGAAGCAAAAACTTTTTAGCCGTTTGGTTGGTCCCCTCCCGGGAGGGTTCGCAGCAAAGCGGATGAAAATTTTTTGGTTCTTTTTTTCAAAAAAGAACCGCTTCCCCTCCCCTTCCCACCAGCACCGTGACACCTCCGGCCCAGGCGGCTAACCTCCGCCCAACGCCATAGGGGACACCAACGTGCTCAAGCTCGGTTACAAGGCCTCCGCCGAACAATTCGCCCCCCGCCCGCTCATGGAGTTCGGCATTCTTGCCGAGCAGAGCGGCTTCGACAGCGTGTTCATTTCCGACCATTTCCAGCCTTGGAAGCACACGGACGGGCACGCCCCCTTCTCGCTTGCCTGGCTCGGCGCCCTGGGCGCACGGACGGAGCGGGTGGTGATGGGCACCTCGGTGCTGACACCGACCTTCCGTTACCACCCTTCGATTGTGGCGCAGGCCTTCGGCACGCTGGGCTCGATGTTCCCCGGCCGCGTGGTGCTCGGCATTGGCACCGGCGAGGGGCTGAACGAGGTGCCCTCGACGGGGCAGCCCTGGCCGGAGTTCAAGGAGCGCTACGCCCGCATGCGCGAAAGCGTGACGCTGATGCGCCGGCTGTGGAGCGAGGATCGGCTGACCTTCGAGGGGCAGTATTACCGCACCGAGAACGCCACTATCTACGACAAGCCCGAGCAAATGGTGCCGATCTACGTCGCCGCCGCCGGCGCGATGGTGGCGAAATATGCCGGGCGGATGGCGGAGGGGTTCATCTGCACGTCGGGCAAGAACCCTGCCCTTTATACCGACACGCTGCTGCCCAACGTCGCGGCCGGGCGGGCCGAGAGCAAGCTCGGTGTGACCGACTACGACATGATGATCGAGGTGAAGGTCTCGTTCGACACCGACAAGGCGCAGGCGCTGGAGAATACGCGGCACTGGGCGGCGCTGGCGCTGACGCCGGAGGAGAAGATGTCGGTGGAGGACCCGGCCGAGATGGAGCGCCTGGCCGACGCGCTGCCGATTGAGCGGGCGGCCAGCCGCTGGATCGTGTCGGATGATCCGGAGGAGCATGTCGAGCGGATCGGCTATTATGTGAAGCTCGGCTTCAACCATCTGGTGTTCCACGCGCCGGGGCCGGATCAGGCGCGCTTCATGCGGCTTTACGCCGAGCATGTGATGCCCCGTCTGCGCAAGAAGTTCGGCTGAGCCGTGCCGGCGCGCGAGCTGCGCCTGCGGGCGGTCCCGGGGCTGCCGATGTTCGCTCCCGGCGATGATCTCGCCGGGATCCTTGGCGATGCCATGGCGGACGCACCGCCCGAGGACGGTGACGTCCTGGTGGTGGCGCAGAAGATCGTCAGCAAGGCCGAGGGGCGCATCGTCGAGATCGCGTCGGTGACGGCCTCGCCGCGCGCCGAGGCGTTGGCGGCGGAGGTGGGCAAGGACCCGCGGGTGGTTGAGGTGATCCTCAGCCAGGCCGCCCGTGTGGTGCGGGCGCGGCCGAACCTCATCATCGTCGAGCATAAGCGCGGCTGGGTGATGGCCAATGCGGGGATCGACCAGTCCAACGTGAACCATGAGGGCGGTGGCCGGCTGTTGCTGTTGCCGGAAGACCCGGACGCCTCGGCCGAGCGGTTGCGCGCGGCGCTCTCGGCGCGGTTCGGGGTGAAGCTGGGCGTGGTGATCAATGACAGTTTCGGCCGCGCGTGGCGGCGGGGTACGGCGGGGATTGCCATCGGGGCGGCGGGGCTGCCCGGGCTGGTCGATCTTCGTGGGCGGCCGGATTTGTTCGGCCGTATCCTCGAGGTCTCCATCATCGGCTATGCCGATGAGGTCGCCGCCGCGGCGTCGTTGCTGATGGGGCAGGCCGATGAGGGGCAGCCGGCGGTGCTGGTCAGCGGGTTGCGCTGGTCGGTGCCGGAGGGCACGGCAGCGGATCTGGTGCGGCCGCCGGCTGAGGATTTGTTCCGATGAGCCGGGACCTGATCGTCGCGCTCTCGGGCGGCATTGGCGGCGCCAAGCTGGCGCTGGGCCTTTCCCACGTGGTGGCGCCGGAGAATTTGCTGATCATCGCCAATACCGGCGATGATTTCCAGCATCTTGGCTTGTCGATCTCGCCGGATATCGACACGCTGACCTACACCCTGGCCGGGCTCGACAACACAACGCTGGGCTGGGGGCGCCGCGACGAGACGTGGAGCTTCATGGAGACGTTGGCCACCATTGGCGGGCCGACCTGGTTTCGCCTGGGGGACCGCGACCTCGCGCTGCATGTGGAGCGCACGCGGCGGCTACGGGCCGGCGAGACGCTGTCGGCCATCACCGATGATGTGGCGCGGCATTGGGGCATCGGGGCGCGCATCGTCCCGATGAGCAATGATCCCGTGCGCACCCGGGTGCGTGCGGAGAGCGGCTGGCTCGATTTCCAGGATTATTTCGTCGGCCAGCAATGCCGCCCGGTGATTGACGCTATCTCATTCCACGGTGCCGAGGCTGCCATAGCGCACCCCGATGCCCTGGCGGCGCTGGCGAGTCCGCGGTTGAAGGCGGTGGTGATCTGCCCGTCCAACCCATTCATCTCCGTCGAGCCGATCCTCGCGGTTCCCGGCATGCGGGTGGCGATCGCCGGCTGTGGCGCCCCGGTGATCGCGGTTTCGCCGATCATTGGCGGGAAGGCGGTGAAGGGGCCGACGGCGAAGATGATGGCGGAGTTGGGCCTCGAAGTGAGCGCCGCCGGGGTGGCCGCCCGCTACGGGGATTTGCTCACCCATTATGTGCTGGATCACGCCGATGCCGGCGCGGTGGTGGCGCAGCGGGTGAGCGTGGCGCAGACGTTGATGACGACGCTGGAGGAGAAGGTCGCGCTGGCGCGCGCGGTGCTCCAAGCCGTTTGAAGGGGGTGTTCTTTTTGTGAACAAAAAGAACCAAAAAACTTCG
>CAIYPH010000652.1 GCA_903928045.1 uncultured Rhodospirillales bacterium | reverse complement strand
GCCGGGCGGCGGCCTCGGCGGGTTCGCCGACCTCCTGCGCGCCGCCGGGCAGACTCCACGTGCCGTAGTTCGGCGCCTTGCCGCGGCGGATCAGCAGCACTTCGCCCACCCCGTCCGCCGTCGGCCGCAATACGACGACGCCGATGCCGATGATCGGGCGGGTGGGGTATTCCCGGCTCACTCGCTGGCCGGCGCGTCGCCGGGCTTCTCGGGTTCGCTGGCCTTGAGGTCGTCCATGGTCGGGAGGAAGGACTTCTCCTTCCATGAGCCGAGCTGGTAGCTCCAACCCTGTAGCCGCGTGGCCAGCACCGTGGCGGCCTCCTTTGCGGCGTCACTGCCGACGACGCTGAACTGGGCCCAGAGGTCCTTCTCGGTCTTGAACAGCGTGGCGGTCACCAGCATGCCATCGGTGGTGGTGATCAGCGAGGTGCCGATTTTCTCGCCTGGCTGTTCGGCGGCCGGGCGGACGTCGGTCAGCGTCAGTGCGTCGAGCGCGCGGCTGACCTCTTCGATGCGGTAGTCATCGAGCTTGGGATGCTCGGTGGGCGCCACCAGGGCGAAGGCGCCATCGGTGCGGCCGAATTCCAGCGCGATATCGCCCCGGGTGGCCACCACCTTGGCGATCTTGGCGGCGGGGATGGAGACGATGTCGCGCTCGAACCACAGCTGCGGATCGGCATCGAGCGGGAGGCGCCCTTCGGCGAGCCAGGACTGCACCTCGCCGGGGCGGCGGATGAACAGGGTCTCGGGCACGCTGCCCTGGGTGCGCACGCGGCGATGGCCGACGATGAGTTCCAGCATCGGCTTGCCGTCAGCGCCGAGCAGGCGGAGCAAATTTGCGGTGCCGGTGGGGGAGGGGTCTTCGACGCCAAGGCGGGTGTACTGCGTCGGGTCGGCGGTGCGCGCCTCGGTGATGCGCAACTCGGTAAGCCCGGTCAGCAACTCGCGCAGCCGGTCCTGCTGCACGGGGAAGCCGCCGCGATCGGCGAGGCCCCATTTGCCGGAGGCCTGGACGATGCCCATCGTGACCCCCTTGCTGGTGATCTCGATGCGGTTGACCTGGCCGAGCTTGGCGGCAAGCCCGGGGAATACCAGCGTGCCGGGCGCGATTTCCACCTGGGCGGGCGGCGCGGTGCGGATGCCGAATTGCCAAGCGGCGCCGAGCACTGCCACGGCGGCGACGGCGAGGAGGATTGAGGTGCGCTGTTGCATGGCGTGCTCCTCAGGCCCGCGCCGCGGCGCGCCGGCGGCGGCGCAGCACGCCGAGGGCGACCGCGAGCACCGTGAGCAGCGCCGGCACCAGGAAGATGATGAAGATGCGCAGCCGCGATTCCAGGCTGATGATGACGCGCCGCAGTTCCAGCTGCACATTGCGCAGCTTCACCCGCGTGGCGGTGACATCCTTGCGCAGATCATCGATGGCGGTGCGCTGCTGCTCGGAGATCACGGCGTTGGCGCCCTGCTCGCCGCGGCCGGTGCGCAATGCGGTCAGCTTCTTCTGCGTCTCGTCGAGGTGGGCCTGCAATTCGCGCTCGGTCTGGCGATACCGCGTCTCCGCGTCACGCTGCATGTTGTCGACCAGCTCGAACGGGCGCAGCGAGGTGCCGCGGCTGCGCAGGCCGATCAGCGCGTCGCCGCCGGCGAGGGTGCCGAGCAGGTTCGCGACGAAGGGGCCGTTGTCGCTGAAGGGGGTGGCCTGCTGCTGGCCGAAGAAATCCTGCACCTGCACCCAGAAACGGTCGGCCAGGATGTCACTATCGGCCGCGATCACGAGGTTCGCGGGTTCGGCGGTCACCGCGATATGGGCGGGGAAGTTGTCGGGGCGCTTTACTTCGGCGCCGTTGGCGTCCTTGCCGGGCGGCGGGGCCTCGGTGAAGGCCGATTTCAGCACGCCGCGCACGCGGGCCGCGATCACGTAGGGGCCGCCCTCGCTCTTGAAATTGCCGAGGATTTCGACGGGGTTGGGATTGGCCTTCACCTTCTCCAGCGCCAGCGGCCCGGCCTTGGGACTCGCGGTCAGCAGGGGGGTGAAGGTGATGTCGGCCCCCGCTTTCTTGCTGATGTAGCCAGGCGAGGCGACGGTGACCTGCGAGAGGTCGGCGGTCGCCGGGTCTTCGTGGTTCACCCCGGCGCGGATATTGTACCAGGCGACGTAATCGACGGATTGCACGCGGTCGCCGGGGTTGGCGCGCACCCGCCAGGCCCCGGTGATGTCGCCGACCACCTTGGTGGGGTCGTAGTCGATGCCCCAGGCGGCGAAGAGCTTGGGGAGGTCGCTTGACGTCTCGGTGACGGGTTGGCCTGTCGGGTTGGGCGCCATGGCCTGCCCTTCGCTCCGCGGATCGACCATCGCCATCAACCGCCCGCCGCGCATCACGAACTGATCGATCGCATAGAGCGCGTTGTCGGACAGATTTTGGGCATGTGCGACCAGCAGCACCTGGATGTCCGGGTCGATGACCTGCACATCAGGTTGTACGTTCTTCACCGTGAAGGTCTGGCGAAGCTGAAGCATCGACTGCCAGGGCGCGCCGGCGCCGGGGTTCTGCCGCATCATCATCATCATCCGCGGATCGCCGTCGAGCGGCAGGGAGGACAGCACGCCCATCACCGGGCGGGCGGGGTTGGACAGCTCGTAGATCAGCTTGGTGAGGTCGAACTCGAGGAAGCGCTCGCGCTCCGGCTGGAAGAAGGCGATGGTCCGTTCGTCATCGAGCAGGTTGGAGCCGGCGAGGCCGAAATAGACCTGCTCGCCGGACTGGTCGATCGGTACGCCCTGAATGCCGAAGGCGATCGCGCGGTCCTCGGTGTCGCTGAAGGGCTCGGGGTCGAGGAATTCGAGCTTGATCTTGCCCGACGAGACGGCGGCGTATTCGCGCAGCATCTCGCGCACCCGGTCTGCATAGGCGCCGTAAACCGGCACCCGGCCACCCAGCGCGCGGGAATAGTACATCCGCAGCGTGATCGGGTCCTTGAGTCCGCCGAGGATTTTCCGCGTGCCGTCATTCAGCGGGTAGAGCTTCTGCTGGGTGAGATCGAGCTGGGCGCGGCCGAGCCGGGTTTCGACCAGCACGTTGATGCCGACCAGCAAGGCGAGAACGGCGATGACGCCGATGAGCGAGGAGGAGAAGCGACGCATGGTTCAATCCGCCTTGCGGTGGTCGACGATCACCGTGTTCAGGAAGAGCCAGAACCCGATGAAAGAGGCGAAATAGAGCAGGTCCTTCAGTGCGATCACCCCACGGGTGAAGCCCTGGAAGCGCTCGGCGACGGAGAGGCGACGCACGATCTCGGCGAGAGCGGGCGAGGTCTTGGCCAGGAAGTCGGTCACCAGCGGGTAGGAGGCCACCGCGAAGAGGAAGCACACGGCGACGCCGAGCACAAAGGCGATCACCTGGTTCTTGGTCGCGGCCGAAAGCGCCGAGCCGATGGACAGGAAGGCGCCCGCCACCAGCAGCCCGCCGGCATAGCCGCTGGCGATCACGCCGTTATCGGGCTTGCCGAGGTAGTTGATGGTGAGGATGAAGGGGAAGGTCAGCGCGAGCGCGATGGCGCAGAACGCCCAGGCGGCGAGGAATTTGCCGAGTACCGCTTGTCCCTGGGTGATCGGCAGGGTCAGCAGCAGCTCGATGGTGCCGAGCCTGCGCTCCTCCGCCCAGAGGCGCATGGTGAGTGCGGGGATCAGCAGCAGGAAAACCCAGGGCAGGAAGTTGAAGAAGGGCGCGAGGTCGGCCTGGCTGCGGTCGAAGAAATTGCCGAGGTTGAAGGTCAGCACCCCCTGGAGCGCCAGGAAGATGACGATGAACACGACGGCGACGGGGGTGGCGAAATAGGCGGCCAGTTCGCGGCGGGCGACGATCAGCATATTGCGCATCGCTCAGGCCGCCTTCTGGGTGATGGCGCGGAACACGTCGTCGAGCTTGCCGGACGGATGGCGCGCCTCAAGCTCGGCCGGCGTGCCATCGGCGACGATGCGGCCATGGGCGATGATGATGGCGCGCGTGCACAGCGCGCCAACCTCTTCGAGGATATGGGTGGAAATCACGATGGCCTTCTCGGGTGCCATGCGGGCAATCAGCGCGCGCACCTCGTGCTTCTGGTTGGGATCGAGCCCGTCGGTCGGCTCGTCGAGCACCAGGACCGGCGGGTCATGCAGCATGGATTGCGCGAGGCCGACGCGGCGCTTGAAGCCCTTGGACAGCGTCTCGACCGGCTGCAACCGCACGCTTTCGAGCTGGGTGAGGCCGATGGCATGCTCCACCCGGTCCGCCGCCTCGCCGCCATTGTAGCCGCGGATGGCGGCGACGAAGCGGAGGAAGCCGGTCACCGTCATGTCCGGATAGGTCGGCGCGCCCTCGGGGAGGAAGCCGAGCGCCTTGCGGGCGGCGATGGACTGCTTCTGCACGTCATGCCCGCAGATCCGCGCGGTGCCGGCGGTGGGCGTCATGAACCCCGCCAGCATGCGCATGGTGGTGGATTTACCGGCGCCGTTGGGGCCGAGAAACCCCAGCACCTCGCCGCGCTTGACGGTGAATGACACGTCATCCACCGCGGTGAACGCGCCGAAGCGCTTCGTCAGACCTTCGATTTCAATCAGGGCCGTCACCCAAGTTTCCCCTTATGCTGGT
>CAIYPH010000651.1 GCA_903928045.1 uncultured Rhodospirillales bacterium | reverse complement strand
AGCCCGCCGGGGTCCGAGGGGTCATTCACCGGCACCCCGTCGCGCAGCACCAGCACGTGGTTGGAGTTGGTTCCGCGAATGAACAGGCTGGCATTCCCGCCGTTCCCGCCGGATTGCACGATATGCACCCCGGGCACCGCGGCGAGCGCGTCAGTCAGGGTCGAATAGCCGGCGGTTTCGATGGTCGCGCGGTCGATCACCGTCACGCCGGCGGGGATCTGCTCGATCACCGTCGGCACCCGCGTCGCGGTGACGACGACATCGGGCAGCGTCGGGCTTTGGGCAACGGCGGAAATCGGCACGAGTGCAGTCAGCAACAGCATGCGGCGCATGCGCGGTCCTCCAGGCTGGGCGGCGCGCGGCCGTCCCATGGCAAAAGCGATTGCCGCCTGCGGGTCTTTCTCCCGTTGCGCCGGTGCACCCCGCCCGTCGCGCGCGAACACTCTCGACGCCGGCCGGTCTCCTGGCTCACGAAGCCCGGAACCTGGTTCCGCAGCCGCCCCCGCCTTCTCGGCCCGCATCGGGTCAATGGCACAATGGGGGCGAACGCTCTTCGCCTACAGTTGCGGGGGCAGCCGCGGAAACCGGTTACCCGGCGCCGCATTCCCGTTTCAGCCCTTGCGGGCCACCGTCGTCTACCCGAGAGCTAAGCAGAACTTCCGGGGTTTGGCCACGGGGCAGTTTGGGGGGGGGCGTTTTCAGGACGGGAAGGGTGCTCTTTTTGTGAACAAAAAGAACCAAAAAACGTCGCACTCCGGTCCATGCCGTTGGCGCACTCCCCGCCGATAGGTGGGAGCAGCGCGCACCAGATGGGTCAAAGTTTTTTACTCCTTTTTTTTCAAAAAAGGTGTACTTCCTAGCAGCATCGCGGCAGGCCGGGCTTGTTGCGGCACGATGACGGGCGCAATGTTGCGGCTTGACAGATTTCACGGGGGTTACCATGGGGCGCAAGGCGAAGACGGCGGGGGCGTTGACGAAGGCGCAGGCATTGACCAAGGCACGCGAGCTGCTCGCGAAGGTGCCGCTGATCGATGGGCACAACGACCTTCCCTGGGTGATCCGGCAACGCACCGGCGCCAAGGGCGACGTCGCGGGCTATGATCTGCGCAAAGTGCACAATGACGGGGACACGGACATCCCGCGGATGCGCAAGGGTCAGGTCTCCGGCCAGGTCTTCGCGGCCTTCATCCCCACGGATATCCCGCACCCCGGCCGCGCGACGCTCGAGCAGCTCGACATCATCCGCCGCATGACCGACCTCTACCCCGAGGCCTTCCTCCTGGTCGACAAGGCGGTCGATTTCGCCCGCGCCCGGCGGATGGGCAAAATGGGCGTCCTGATGTCGGTCGAAGGCGGCGTCGGGCTCGAAAACAGCCTGGCCCCCCTGCGCGTCTGGCACGCCATGGGCGCCCGGCTGATGACCCTCTGCCATAATGGCACGCTCGACTGGTGCGACAGCACCACCGACGTGGCGCGCCATGGCGGGCTGACCGCTTTCGGCAAGGCCGTGGTCGGCGAGCTCAACCGGCTCGGCATGATCGTCGATTGCGCCCATGTCGCGCCCTCGGTGATGCATCACGTGCTCGACACCAGCACCGCGCCGATCGTCTTCTCCCATTCCAACGCCCGCGCCTTGTGCGACCATCCGCGCAATGTGCCCGATGACGTGCTGGACCGGGTGCCGGCCAATGGCGGCCTGGTGATGGCCACCTTCATCCCCGACTTCCTCAACCCCGAGGTGCATGCCTGGATGGAGCCGGTGCGCAAGGCGCTGGCCAATGATTTCGGCACCAGCCGGGTGGACGCCATTCGCGCCCGCGAACAGACCCATGGCCCCTGCCCGAAGGCGAACCTCGATCACGTCGTCAATCACATCGAGTACATCGCCAACCGCATCGGCATCAAGCATCTCGGCATCGGGTCGGACTTCTTCGGCGTCCCCACCACGCCGGTGGGGCTTGAGGATGTCTCGCGCTTCCCCTTCCTCATCGCCGAACTGCTCCGGCGCGGCTGGTCGGACAAGTCGGTGATCGGTGTCGCCGGCGGCAACTTCCTCCGGGTCTTCCGCGAGGTCGAGGATAAGGGCGAGCAGCTGCGCGAGACCCAGCAGGCGGCGGTCGGCACGATCAAGGACTTCGACGGCGCGGACGCCCCGTATTGAGCGCAACCACGTCCGCTGCCCCGGCGATTGTCCACCCGGTACCCAACCGGGGGATTCTCACCGTCTGCTGCATGACGGCGACGTTGATGCAGATCCTCGACAGCACGATCGCCAACGTCGCGCTGCCCTATATGCAGGGCAGTCTGAACACCACCATTGACCAGGTGACGTGGGTGTTGACCTCCTACGTCATCGCTTCCGCGATCATGACCGCCCCGGTCGGCTGGCTCGCCCAGCGCTTCGGGCGGAAGAACCTGTTCGTCGCCTCGATGATCGGCTTCACCGGAAGCTCCATGCTGTGCGGCGCGGCGCAGACGCTGGACCAGATGGTGTTCTTCCGCATTTTCCAGGGCATTTGCGGCGCCGCCCTGGCCCCGCTCTCCCAGGCGGTGATGCTCGACATCTACCCCTTCGAGAAGCGCGCCCAGGCGATGGCGATTTTCGGCATCGGCATCATGGTCGGCCCCATCATGGGCCCGACGCTGGGCGGCTACCTCACCGACGCGTTCGAGTGGCGCTACGTGTTCTACGTCAACCTCCCCTTCGGCCTGCTCGCGACCACCGGCCTCATCATCTTCATGCCGAAGACCCCGCCGCGGGCCGACCTGACATTCGACTGGACCGGCTTCGCGGCCCTGGCGCTTGGCATCGGCGCGCTTCAATTGGCGCTTGATCGCGGGCAGACCGAGGATTGGTTCAGCTCGCGGGAAATCCTGGTCGAATTCGTCCTCGCCGGGCTCGGCATCTATCTCTTCATCGTCCATATGCTGACCTCGGATCGCCCCTTCCTCCCCGTCGCGCTGTTCAAGGACCGCAATTTCGCGGCCTCGGCCGCGATGATGTTCTGTACCGGCACCATCCTGATGGCGAGCTCGGCGCTGATCGCCCCCTTCCTGCAGAACCTCGCCGGCTTCCCGGTCTCCACCGCCGGCACCACCATGGCCCCGCGCGGCTTCGGCACCATGGCGGCGATGCTGATCGCCAGCCGCCTCGGCGGCCGCTACGTCGACCAGCGCAAGCTGATGGCCTTCGGGCTGGTCGGGCTGTTCATCTCCATGCGCATGATGGCGACCTGGTCGCCCGACATGTCGGCGGCGCAGATGACCACCACCCTGATCTTCCAGGGCTTCTCGATGGGCTTCGTGTTCAACCCGATGACGGTGGTGGCCTTCGCCACCCTGCCCGCCCGCTACCGCGCGGATGCGGCGGCGATGCAGAACCTCGCGCGCAATATCGGGGCGGCGATCGGCGTGTCGGTGACCTCATTCACCTTGGTCCGCACCAGCCAGGTCTCGCACGCCGACATGACGAGCTACATCACGCCGTTCAACCGCATCTTCCAGCAGCACGACGCGATCGGCCGCCTGCTCGACCCCACGATCGCCCGCGGGGCGGAGACGCTGGAGGCGATCATCGATCGGCAGGCCCAGATCATCGCCTACGCCAACGACTACCAGATGATGAGCCTTGTGGTGATCGTGCCGTTGTTCCTGCTGTTGATTATGCGCAGGCCGGGGGCGGTGCCGCCTAGGTAAGGGAAGCAAGCGGTTCTTTTTTGAAAAAAGAACCAAAAAACTTCTATCCGTTTGGCTCGGTGTTTCCGGAGCAGCTCCACACCAAACGGATAAAAAGTCTTTTTGCTTCTTTTTCTTCAGAAAAAGAAGACCTTCCTTCCTT
>CAIYPH010000650.1 GCA_903928045.1 uncultured Rhodospirillales bacterium | reverse complement strand
ATCAAAATGGCGCGCCTGTCGATCTCGGCGCCGCTGGCCAAGGCGCTGATCGGCAAGAAGGTCGGGGATTCCATCTCCGTCCCGGCGCCGGGCGGCGATCGCAGCTATGAGATCCTGTCCATCAAGTTCATGTGACGCGGGCGGGAAGGAAGCAGGCAAGTGCTTCTTTTTTGAAAAAAAGAACCGCTTCCTTCCACCCGCCCCAAGTGCAAGGTAGCCCCCATGCCCTCGTTAACGCTGTCGGACATCCGCGCCGCCCAGGCCCGGATCAAGGGGCGGGTGCTGCGCACCCCCGCCATTCGCTGCGACGTGATCTCGCGCGCCATCGGCGCCGAGGTGACGTTGAAGCTCGATAATCTCCAGGCCACCGGCGCCTTCAAGGAGCGCGGCGCCGCCAACCGCCTGGCCATGCTGAGCGACACCGAGCGCCAGGCCGGCGTCATCGCGGTCTCCGCCGGCAACCACGCCCAGGCCGTCGCCCGCCACGCCTCGCTGCTCGGCATCACCGCGGTGATCGTGATGCCGCAATTCACCCCGCTCACCAAAGTCTCCCGCACCGCCGGCTGGGGCGCCCGCGTGGTGCTGCACGGCGAAACCCTGGCCGACGCCACCGCCCACGCCCATGCGCTGGCGGCCCAGGAGGGCCTGGTGTTCGTCCACCCCTTCGACGATCTCGGGGTCGCCGCCGGCCAGGGCACCCTGGCGCTGGAACTGCTGGAGGACGTCCCCGAGCTTGATACCCTGGTGATCCCCATCGGCGGCGGCGGGCTGATCGCCGGCTGCGCGGTCGCGGCGGCCGGCATCAAGCCGGGCATCGAGATCATCGGCGTGGAAGTCGCGGCCTATGCGGCGGTGGCGCAGCGCCTCGCCGGCCAGCCCGTCCATGTCGGCGGCGCCACCATCGCCGAGGGCATCGCGGTGCGCGACATCGGCGAGCAGACCTACCCGATCATCCGCGGCCATGTCGCCGACGTGCTGGTGGTTCCCGAACGCGCGGTGGAGGAGGCGATCGCGCTGCTCGCCGAGGGCGCCAAAGTGGTGGCCGAGGGCGCCGGCGCCGCCGGTGTCGCCGCCCTGCTCGCCTTCCCCGATCGCTTCAAGGACCGCAAAATCGGCGTCCCCGTCTGCGGCGGCAACATCGATGCCCGGATTTTCGCCAACGTCCTCCTGCGCAACCTGCTGCGCGACGGGCGGCTGACCCGCCTCGTGCTCGAAATCCCCGACCGCCCCGGCGTGCTCGCCGACATCGCCGGTCGCATCGGCGGCGCCGGCGGCAACATCATCGACGTCTCGCACCACCGCCTCTTCGCCTCCCCCAGCGTGCAGGCCGCCCAGCTCGAGGTGATGTTCGAGGCGCGGGACGCGGTGCACGGGGCGGAGATCGTGCGCGGGTTGGAAGAGATCTATACAGTTCGGCGGATTTGAAGGAAGAAAGCGCTTCTTTTTGAAAAAAGAAGCAAAAACTTTTCTATCCGTCTGGTTCACGGCTGTCCGGGGACACTCCGAAGCCTATGGATAAAAGTTTTTTGGTTCTTTTTTTCAAAAAAGAACTGCT
>CAIYPH010000649.1 GCA_903928045.1 uncultured Rhodospirillales bacterium | reverse complement strand
GATAAAAGTTTTTTGCTCCTTTTTTTCAAAAAAGGAGCACTTCCTTTCTTTCTCAGGGGAGTGTGGGAAGAGGCATGGATTTTATTCTGATATCGTAACAAAATAGACGCGAGTACCCGATGATTGAAGGAGCCGCATTTTTGATTTTTTGGGCTTCGCCGGGAGTTTGCGCGTCCGCGGAGGCGCCATGAGCTGGTCGCGTGGGGGAAATTGGGGGCGCGGGGGGACTCGCGACGGAGTGGGAGCGCTCCGCTGGCGGATGGCGCGCGCGTAGGTTCGGGGGGTGGCGGAGGACTGGCGGGAGTGGTGGCGTTGGGTTGCGCGCCTGGGGCGTACCGGCTCGATCTCGCCGGCGGCGAGGCGTTCCAGAAGGTCGGCGAATTGGGTCATCGTCGCTTCGATGAAGCGCCAGGCTTCCGCCTGTTCCGCCCGCCGTGCCGCGCCGGGCAGCAGCCGGCCGAAAAGCGTGGCAAACCAAAGCGCTATCGCGCTCAGGCGCCGCAGCTTGGCGATCGCGTGCCGGATGGGGGGAGGGATGGGGTGGCTCATGAGGCGAATATAGCGCCCCCATCATTTATTGTCAATCATAAAAACAATAAAAGTTAGTATAAATTTATCCCGCCGAACCCGAACCCCTCCTACCCCGCCGCGACGAGCCCGCGATGGCGGAGCAGCGCATCGATGCCCGGAGCGGCGCCGCGGAAGGCGATGTAGAGGTTCATCGGGTCTTCGGTATCGCCGGCTTCGAGGACGCGGCGCAGACGGGCCGCCAATGCGGGGTCGAAGGGATCATCGACGGCCTGGAAAGCGGCGAACCCGTCGGCATCGAGCACTTGCGCCCAGAGGTAGGAGTAGTAGCCCGCGGCATAGCCGGCGCCGGCGAAGAGGTGCTGGAAATGGGCCGGGCGATGCCGCGCACCGATTTCGGCGGGCATGCCGATGCGCGCGAGCACCTCGCGCTCGAAGGCCGCGACATCGAGGTCAGTGGGGTCGGGGTGGGTGTGGAGCGCCATGTCGAGGATGGACGAGGCGGTATATTCGACGGTGGCGAAGCCCTGGTTGAAGGTGCGCGCAGCCAGCAGGCGCTGGATCAGCGCATCGGGGATCGCCTCGCCGGTCACGTGATGGCGGGCGAAGCGGCGCAGCGTTTCCGGCACGGCCAGCCAGTGTTCATAGATCTGCGAGGGGAACTCGACGAAATCGCGGCGCACCGAGGTGCCGGATTGCGAGGGGTAGCGCACCTGGCTCAACAGCCCGTGCAGCGCGTGGCCGAACTCGTGAAACAGCGTTTCCGCCTCATCGAAGCTCAGCAAGGTCGGCGTAGCGCGGGAGAAATTGTTGTTGTTGAGGATGATCGGCGAAACCGGCCCGTCCAGCGCTTGCTGGTCCCGCAGGCTGCTCATCCAGGCACCCGAACGCTTTCCGGCGCGGGCGAAATTGTCGGCGACGAACAGGCCGACATGGCCGCCTTCGTCGCGCACCTCCCATGCCCGAACATCGGGGTGGTAGAGCGGCATGTTCTCAAGCGGATGAAAACTGAGACCGAACAAGCGGTTGGCGGTATCGAAGGCGGCCTGCTGGATGTTCTCCAGCACGAAATAGGGTTTCAGCTCCGTCTCGTCGATCGCGTATTCGGCGACGCGCACCCGCTCGGCATAATGCCGCCAATCCCACGGCTCCAACGGGCCATTGATTCCATCGGCCTTGGCCGCGGCAAGCAGCCGGTCACGCTCGACCATCGCGGCGCGGCGCGCGGCGGTCCAAACCTCGTCGGTGAGGCGTTCCACGTTGTCCTGCGTCGCGGCCATGGTGTCGGCCAGGCGGAAGGCCGCGTAGTCCGTGAAGCCAAGCAGGCGGGCCCGCTCGGCACGCAAGGCGAGAATTTCCGGAATCAACTTGCGGTTGTCGTGCGCCCCCTCATGCTCCCCCCGGGCGATGAAGGCGAGATAGGCGATCCGCCGCAAATCGCGCCGGCGGGAAAAGGTCAGAAACGGCTCGATGAGCGACCGCGAGAGGGTGATCGCATAGCCATCGAGGCCCCGGGCCTCGGCGGCGTTGCGCGCCCCTTCGCACACGAAATCGGGCAACCCGTCGAGGTCCGCCGCCGCAAGCGGCAAATGCCACGCACGCTCGTCATGCACCACGTTCTGCCCGAACTGCGCATGCAGCACCGCCAGGCGCTCGGAGATCGCGGCCATGCGCAATTTCTCCGCCGCGCCGAGATGCGCGCCGGCGCGGATGAAGCCGAGATGATGGCGCTCCAGCAGGCGCAGCGACGGCCCATCGAGCTCCAGCCGGTCCCGCCGCCGATACAGCGCGTCGACCCGGGCGAACAACGCCGGGTCGAGCGAGATTCCGCTGGCATGCTGGGCAAGTTTCGGGGCGAACTCCGTTTCGATCGCCTGGAGTTCGTCGCTGCCGAGGCTGGACAGCAGGTTCGAGAACACGTTCAGCGCGCGGTCCAGCAAGGCGCCGCTGCGCTCGATCGCCTCGATCGTGTTGACGAAGCTCGGCGGATCGGGGCTGAGCACGATCGCCGCGACTTCGGCGTTCTGTTCCTGCATGCCTCGCGCTATGGCCTCCGGCAGGTGCTCCGGACGGATCAGGTCGAACGGTGGGGCGCCGAACTGCGCGGTCCACGGGGCAAAGAAAGGGTTGGGGTTCATATGCAATCTGGTGCCTCCGCAGGCCAGCGGGGTCAAGAGCGGGAGGGGCGCATCCGCCCGCGCGAGGCGGGCGCATGACCGATCGGTGAGAATAATGTTGGCGATCGATGTCGCCGAATGGTTAATCTCGCAGCCGGCGCTCGACGCAAAACGCGGCTCTTGTACAAATTTTGTTGATTGACCCGGTATGATCTCCATATTGACCGGGGAGTGGTGGCGGTTTGGGCCGCCGGAGGGAATTCGCATGGCTGTCTTCGACGTAACCAGCGGCGTGAGCTACGCCACCTTGAGCGCCGCGATCACCGGGTCCGTCGCAAACGATGTTTTGTGGCTCGATGCCGGCAGCTATGTCGAGAATTTCCCCAACATCACGCACAACCTCACGATCGAGCAGAACCCGACCCTGGCGGGCACCGGTCTGGTGACGCTGACCAACCCGCAGGCGCTGCCGCCCAACGGACGGGCGGTGCTGAACGTGCCTGGCGACCTGAACGTCAGCCTGTCCATCGCTGGGCTCGAGATCTACGGCGCCAACAACGATGTACTGGGCAATGGCAACGGCGCGGCCATCCTGTTCGAGACCGGCAACGCCACGCTCACCGTCAACAACTGCTGGATCCACAACAACGAGGACGGCATCCTGACCGGCGGGAACGACGCCGCGAACCCGCAGGGCATGACGATTGATTTGACCAACTCGCAGGTCGACCACAACGGCGCCCCGGTCGGCAGCCCGCGCTACGGGCTCGATCACAACGTTTATATCGGTGCGGCGTCGGCGTTCGTTGCATCCGGTAACAATATTCATGATGCCTTGGGTGGTCATGAAATCAAAAGCACGGCGCTTGCGAACACGATTACCGGTAACGTCCTCAGCGATGGCCTGACGGCGCCGACCAGCTACAGAGGTGGCTCGGGAAATTCGGACAGAGCGATAGGTGGATTTCCTGCCTGACAGCGGCAATGTTGCCGCGGATCAGGAGCGAACATGACGAAGCGAACACGACGGACGCATAGCCCGGGCTTCAAGGCGAAGGTGGCGT
>CAIYPH010000648.1 GCA_903928045.1 uncultured Rhodospirillales bacterium | reverse complement strand
GGCCCTGCTGCTGGCCATGGCGGCCCCGGCGCCGATGATGAAGTGTCTGCGATCCATGTCTGAACTCCCGATTTAGGCCCGATCATCGAATCGTGGAGGCAAACGCCGTGCCACGCGCCGAATGGGGCGCCCCGATGCGCAGGTTGCATGGCTTGCGCGCCGCGGCAAGCCTGTAGTCGTCGCGGCGCGCGCGGGAGGGGGGGGCTAGGTTCCGACCTTTAGCGTCGCCGTCAGCCCGCGCAGGCAGGCGAGCACGGACAGGGGGGTGAGCTTGCCGGTGCGGGGGTTCGACTCGGAGGGCACGTTCTCCACCGTCATGGTCAGCCGTGCAGCGGCAGCCTCCACCTTGATGGTATGGATGTTGCGGTCCACCCCCGGGTCCGCCCAGATGCGCACGGTGGTGCGCTGCGGCCCGATGCCGGCGAGTGCCAGGGCGGCGGCGACGTTGACGTTGGCGGGAAAGCCGGCGGCGGCGTCGAAAGCATTGCCCTCGAAAATCACCGTCGGCGTGGTGATCGCCATCACGTCGATCTTGTTGTTCACCAGATGCGGGGCGCCCACCAGCCCGTTGGGCGGCTTGCGCGTCTCGATGGTGACGCTGCTGACCTCGCCCTCGGCGCAGGCGCGCACCGCGTCGAGGCCCAGCAGCGCGCCGGTCGGCACGATGATCCGCGCGCCGGCCGCCTTGGCGCGCTCGATCAGATGCATGCGCGGCAGCAACTGGCCGACCGAGGAGGGGATGAAGATGCGCCCGGCATCGATGGCAGGCAAAGCGATCTGCTCGAACACCGCCGCTGGCGCGGCCTCCACCACGATATCGGCGCGCGCGAGTTCGGCGAGGCTCACGATCTCCGGCATGTCGCGGAAGCCGGCCATGTTGGCGCGGGCCTTGGCGTGGTCCCGCGCGCTGACGGCGATGAGGCGCAACCCATCCACGCCGCGATCCAGCGCGCGCGCAAGATCGAGGCCGATGGCGCCGAGGCCCGCGATGGCAACCGTCAATGTCATGTTTCTGTCCTCGAAAGAGGGGAGGTGGGGCGAACTACGGGGCTCGAACCCGTGACATCCAAGACCACAACCTGGCGCTCTACCAGCTGAGCTAAGTCCGCCATCCCCGAGACGCAGCGTGCGTCCACGGCGGGGCGTTTACGGCCAAGGCGGCCCCTCGTCAATGCATGACACGCGCATTGCAGGGGGCCATGCGTGTGCCGGGGGTCAGGCCGCGTCGATCGCCGCGTTGAGCGCACGCACGCCGGCGGCCGCACCGTCCACGTGGTTCCACACGGCACCAACCACGGCGAGGAAATCCGCCCCCGCGCGCACCAGCGGGGCGCAATTGGCCGCGGTGATGCCGCCGATGGCGACGACGGGGAGTTCCATCATGTCCGCCCACCATTGCAGCGTTTCGATATTGGCCGGGGAGGCGTCCTTGGTGGTGGTGGGGAAGAAGGCGCCGAACGCCACGTAATCCGCCCCCGCCTCACCGGCCTCCATCGCGAGATGGCGGCTGTCGTGGCAGGTGACGCCCATGGTGAGGTCACCGAGGATTTTCCGCGCGATGGGCGCCGGCGTGTCTTCCTGGCCGACATGGGCGCCGTCGCAGCCATGGCTGACCGCGAGATCGGGCCGGTCATTCATCAGGAAGGCGACCCCGCGCGATTGCGAGACGGGGCGCAGAATATCGATCGCCCGCTTCAGGGCATCGTCGCTGACGTCCTTGAGACGCAGCTGCACGGCGCCGACATCCCCGGCATCGAGGGCGGCGGCGAGCGTGTCGGCGAAACTGGCAGGATCAAGCGCGGGGGGAGTGATGAGATAGATCCGGCATCGATCTCCCCCCGCCATTGGTTCAGGCCTTGCCCTGGTAGATC
>CAIYPH010000647.1 GCA_903928045.1 uncultured Rhodospirillales bacterium | reverse complement strand
CACCACCTCGCGCGGGTAGACCGGCGTGTGGTTCACCGTGCCGCGCGCCTGCGCCTCGTCGGCCAGCAGGCGGTTGCGGGTGTCGAGGAACAGCACGCGGAACTGCTCCACCCGCTCGCGTGCCATCACGGCGTTGAGATAGGTCATCAGCCGGTCCCAGTTGGAGAGCACCGGGCGCTCCATCACCTCGGCGCGCGCCAGCCGGAGCGCGGCGGCCTGCACCGTCTTGAGCGCAGCGGCCCCCGCCTCGCCCACCCCCTCGACGGCGCGCAGATCGTTCAGCGGTGCAGCGATGGCGTTGGCGAAGCTGCCGAATTTCTCCATCAGCGCCTTGGCGATCGGCTTGGTGTCCCGCCGGGGCAAAGCGAGGAACAACACCATCTCCAGCAATTCGTAATCGGCGATGGCGTCCGGCCCCGCAGTGAGCAGGCGGGCGCGCATCCGCCCGCGATGCCCCTCCGACCCCACGGTTGAGGCGGTCTCGGGCGCTTCGGCCTCGAGCAGGCCGAGTTGGTCGGAAAATCCCGGGCGGCGCTTTACCATGCCCCGAGTCTGCCACGCGCCGCGCACCCCACGAAGTGAATCGCACGTGACGCGGCGGGTTTGACGGTGTTCCATGGCGCCAACACGGGAGGAAGCGATGCGTTTCGACGGCAAGACGGCGGTGGTGACGGGGGCGGGTTCCGGGCTCGGGCGGGCGGTGGCGCTCGGCCTCGCGGCGGAGGGCGCGCGAAAGGTGGTGCTGATCGACCGCGATCCGAAAGGGCTCGCCGAGACGGTGGCGCGCATGGCGGAAGGCGTCTCGGTGGTCTCGCTGCTGTGCGACGTCAGCAACGCCACCGACGTGGAGCGCGCCTGGAGCTACGTTGACGCCCCGGTCGATATCCTGGTCACCGCCGCCGGCATCCTCGGCCCGGCCGTGCCGGTCGACCAATGCCCGCCCGATGAGTTCGACCGCGTCTTCGCCGTCAATGTCCGCGGCACCTATCTCGCCGTGCGCGCCGCGATGCCGAAGCTGCGCAAGCCCGGCGCCTCCATCGTCGCCTTTGCCTCCACCGCCGGGATCGCCGGCTCCGCGGTGCTCGGCGCCTATAGTGCCAGCAAGGGCGCGGTGGTGATGATGACCAAGAGCCTCGCGCTCTCCCATGCCGCCGAGGGCATCCGCGTGAACTGCGTCTGCCCCGGCTCGATCGAGACGCCGATGCTGGAGGCGACCTTCGCCTCCGCCGGTGACGACGCGGCCCAGGCGGCCCGCGCCGCCCTCTACCGCTCCCGCCACCCGCTCGGCCGCTTCGGCCAGGCGGAGGAAGTGGCGGCCGCCGTGCTGTTCCTCGCCAGCGACGCCGCGAGCTACATGACCGGCGTTGCACTGCCGGTCGATGGCGGGCGGCTGGCATGAGCGAGAAGCCCGAAGTCTCCGTCCGCGAGCGGGTGAAGCTGCCGCCGGCGGAGCGGCTGATCGAGGCCTATTTCGCCCCTAATCTTGCCCGCGGTCTCGCCCATGGGTTCTCCATCGAGGTCTGGTCCCACCTCGCCCACGCCCTGATGCTGGAACATCAGGGCATCATCGCCGCCGCCGACAGCGCACGCCTGCGCCAGGCCCTGCTGGCGCTGTACGAAGCGGGGCCCGATGCGCTCGGCATCGATGGGCGCCAGGAGGATCTCTACTCCTATATCGAGCGCCACCTCACCCGCACCCTCGGCCCGGAGACCGGCGGGCGGCTGCATACCGGGCGCAGCCGCAACGACCTCCACACCACCACAGCGCGGATGATCCAGCGCGAGAAGCTGTTGGCGGCGATCGCCACGCTGAACGCGCTGCGCCACCGCGTGCTCACAATCGCGCGCACCCATGCCGGCACGGTGATGCCCGGCTACACCCATTGGCAGCACGCCCAGCCCATCACCCTCGGCTACTACCTGCTGGCCTTCGCCGACGTATTGGCGCGCGATGCCGACCGGCTGCGCGGCGCGCTGCGCCACACCAATCTCAGCCCCCTCGGCTCCGGCGCGCTCGCCACCACCGCCTTCCCGCTCGATCGCGCGATGACCGCGGACGCCCTCGGCTTCGACGGCTTGGTGGAGGTCGCCTATGACGGGGTGGCGAGCCGGGATGACGCGCATGAGACGGTCGCCGCGATGGCGGTGCTGATGACCAGCCTCTCGCGCCTCTGCGTCGATCTCCAGGCCTGGAGCACGCTGGAATACCGCTTCATCGAACTGGGCGACCAGCACTGCTCGGTCAGCTCCATCATGCCGCAGAAGAAGAACCCCGCGGCGCTGGAGCACATCAAGGCCGCCGCTGGGATGGTGACCGGGCATCTCGTCGCCGCACTGTCGGCGAGCAAGAACACCGCCTTCGCCGACGTGTCGGACGGTGTCTCGGCGGTCAATGCACCGGTGATCGAGGCGCTGCTGGTGAGCACACGGGCGATGGCGCTGCTGGAGGACGTGCTGGCGGCGCTCACCGTGTTCCCTGCCCGCATGGCCCATATGGCGGAGATCGGATACGGCACGGCCACCGAACTTGCCGACGT
>CAIYPH010000646.1 GCA_903928045.1 uncultured Rhodospirillales bacterium | reverse complement strand
CTCTTGATATCTGTCCGCTTGGGCATGGTCTCGCTCCGGTTGATCGGTCGGCGTCAGCCGGCGTTGGTCTCGATGAGGTCCGCGAAACGGCGGAACAGATAATGGCTGTCACTCGGCCCGGGGCTCGCCTCCGGGTGATACTGCACCGAGAAGGCGCGCTGTGCGGGGCAGGCGATGCCCTCGTTGGAGCCGTCGAACAGGCTTTGATGGGTGACGCTGACGCCCGCGGGGAGGGTCGCGACGTCAACGGCAAAACCGTGGTTCTGGCTGGTGATCTCGACCTTGCCTGTGGTCAGGTCCTTCACCGGCTGGTTGGCGCCGCGATGGCCGCGGGCGAGCTTGTAGGTCTTGGCGCCCAGCGCGAGGGCCAGCAGCTGGTGGCCAAGGCAGATGCCGAAGATCGGCTTGCCCGCCGCCAGCACGCCCTGGATCGCCGGCACCGCGTAGACGCCGGTGGCCGCCGGGTCACCCGGGCCGTTGGAGAGAAAGACGCCGTCGGGGTTGTGGGACAGAATTTCCGCCGCCGTCGCGGTGGCCGGCACCACGGTGACGCGGAAGCCGGCGGAGGCGAGGCAGCGCAGGATGTTGCGCTTGGCCCCGTAATCCACCGCCACCACGTGGCGGGTCGGCGCGGTCTGGCGGGCGAAGCCGGTGGGCCAGGCCCATTCCGTCTGGTCCCACCCGTAGGACTGGCCGCAGGTGACGTCCTTGGCGAGGTCCATCCCCTCCAGCCCCGGCCAGGCGGCCGCTTTGGCGCGCAGGGCAGCGAGGTCGAACTGACCGTCGGCGGGGAAGCACAGCACGCCCGTCGGGGCGCCGCCGTCACGGATGCGGCTGGTGAGGGCGCGGGTGTCAACGCCGGCGATGCCGGTTTTCCCCTGGGCGCACAGCCAGGCGGCCAGCGGCTGCAAGGAGCGCCAATTGGCGGGTTCGGTGATGTCCTGCTTCACCACGAGGCCGCGCGCGGCGATGCCGGTGGCCTCAAGGTCCTCCGCGTTGGTGCCGACATTGCCGATATGCGGGAAGGTGAAGGTGATGATCTGCCCGGCGTAGGAGGGGTCGGTCAGCGTTTCCTGGTAGCCGGTGAGGCCGGTGTTGAAGCAGACCTCGCCGACCGGAGCCTCGGTGGTGTGGGCGCCGAAGCCGCTTCCCCACAGCACCGACCCATCGGCGAGAACCAGGGCGGCGGTGGCGCCCTCGGGGATGTCGGTCTGGGCGGGTTCGGGCATGGCTTGGCTCGTGTGTAGTGGGGGGCGGCCGGTGAGATCGTCGAGCGCGAGGCCGGTCGCGGCGATGATGGCCGGCCAGTGCTTGGCGGGGATGGCGCGGGATTGGCGCCATTTGCGCACGGCCTCGCCGCCCACGCCCAGCAGGGTGGAGGCGGCATCCGCGCCGCCGAGTCGCTCGATGATGTCGTCTATGGTCATGCGCGGAGTGTATGGGAAGAAATTTCCCATCGCAAGATTGAACGAAGGCGCGTGGGAAATTTCATCCCTCAAAGAGCCGGAAGCGTGTTCTTTTTGTGAACAAAAAGAACCAAAAAAACTTTTTAACCCATTGTTGCTGTTGGCTTGGCTTGTCGGTGGGAGCGGTACGCGT
>CAIYPH010000645.1 GCA_903928045.1 uncultured Rhodospirillales bacterium | reverse complement strand
GGGCGCGGGTGTAGGCGTGGGTGGGGGTGCGGATGACGGAGACGGTTTCGCCCTGCTCCACCACCTCGCCATTGCGCATCACCATGATGCTGTCGGCGATCTGGTAGGCGGTGGCGAGGTCATGCGTGACGTAGACGAGCGACATGCCGGCATCCTGGCGCAGACGGTAGAGGGTTTCCAGGATGGTGGCGCGCAGCGAGGCATCGACCATCGAGACCGGCTCGTCGGCGATCAGCACGGCGGGTTTCAGCATCATCGCGCGGGCGACCATGAGGCGCTGGCGCTGGCCGCCGGAGAGCTGATGGGGGAAGCGGCCCAGGGTTTCGGCGGGGCGGAGGCCGACGGCGGCGAGGGCGGCTTCGGCGAGGGGGCGGGCTGCGGCCTCGCTGGCGGCCAGGCCGAAGCGGAGGGCGGGGAGGAGCAGCATGCGGTCCACGCGGTAGACCGGGTTGTAGGCGCCGAACGGGTCCTGGAAGACGGCCTGGACGGCGCGGCGATAGTCCTGGAACGCCGGCTTGGGCAGGCGCCAGACGTCCTGGCCGTTCCATGTCACCGCGCCGGTGCTGGGGCGGAGCAGGCCGAGGAGGAGGCGGGTGAGGGTGGTTTTGCCGCTGCCGCTTTCGCCGACGACGGCGAGGATGTGCGGGGTGTCGCCGACGGCGAGGCTGAGCGGGGCGAGGGCGCGTTTGCGCGGGCCGGCGAAGAGTGTGCCGCCGAAGGTGACGCCGGCGGATTTCAGTTCAAGCTTCATGGCAGCGCACCTCACCCCCGCCTTCGAGGATGCGGGTCTCTGGCACTTCGACGGTGCAGCGCGGCTTGGCGATGGCGCAGCGGGGCGCAAAGGGGCAGCCGGGGAGGGGGGTGAGGAGGGAGGGCGGCAGGCCGGGGATGCCCTTGAAGACACCGCGGGCGCCGAAGCCGGGGAGGCTGTCGATCAGCATCCGGGTGTAGGGGTGGCGGGGCCGGGCGAAGATGTCGCGGACCGGGGCGAGCTCAACCAGGCGGCCGGCATACATGACGCCGATGCGGTGGGCGAATTGCGCCATCAGGCCCATGTCGTGGCCGACCAGCACCACGGCGGCGCCGATATCACGCTGCACGGCGATGAGAGTTTTGAGGATCTGTTTCTGGACGATGACGTCGAGCGCGCTGGTGGGTTCGTCGGCGACGATGACGCCCGGGCGCAGCGCGATGGCGAGGGCGATGCAGACGCGCTGCTTCATGCCGCCGGAGAGCTGGTGGGGGTAGAGGTTTGCCACCTCGGGGGCGAGGCCGACGGAGGCGAGGAGGTCGGCGATGCGGGCGGGGCCGCCGGGCGCGGCGTGGGCGGCGAAGAGGTCGGCGAACTGGGCGCCGCAGGTGAGCACCGGGTTGAGCGCGTTCATCGCCCCCTGCGGCACCAAGGCGATGCGGGCGGCGCGCAGGCGGCGGAGTTCGGCGGGTGTGGCGCGGGCAATGTCCGCGCCAGCGAGCAGGATTTCGCCGGCGGAGATGCGGCCGGGGGGGCGGATGAGGCGGAGCAGGCTGAGGGCCGTGGTGGTTTTGCCGGAACCGGATTCGCCGACCAGGCCGAGGCGTTCGCCGGGGGCGAGGGTGAAGGAGACGTTCTGCACCGCGCGGGCGATGCCGCGGGTGGTGGTGAATTCGACCGAAAGGTTGCGCACGGTGAGGGCGTTCACGCGTCACTCCGGAGGCGGGCGTTCACCAGACGGTCCATGCCGAGGGAGACGGCGAGAAGGGCGATGAAAATCAGGGTGAGGGCGACGACGGGGGGCACCCACCACCACCACATGCCGCGCAGGATCGCGCCGGAGTATTGGGCCCAGTAGATCATCATCCCGAGTGTGAGGTCGTTTTGTGGGCCGAGGCCGAGGGCTTCGAGGCCGATGGTGGCGAGCATGGCGGTGGAGACGGCGATGACGAAGTTGGCGGCGAAATAGGGCGCGAGGTTCGGCAGCAGGTCGGCGAGGATGATGTGGGGGCCGCTCATGCCGTTGAGGCGGGCGACGTCGATCCAGGGGCGTTCGCGTAAGGAGAGGACCTGGGCGCGGATGGCGCGGGCGGGGGCCATCCAGGAGAGCAGGGCGACGACGATGGCCATGAGGCCGACGGTCATGCTGCGGACGGAGGTGCCGACCAGGACGAGGACGGCGATGGCGGGGATGGTCATCATCACGTCGCAGATGGTGCGGATGATGGCGTCGGCGGGGCCGCGGAACCAGCCGGCGATGAGGCCGAGGGCGCCGCCGGCGGCGAGGCCGATGAGGCCGGCGAGGAGGCCAATCTCCAGGGTGCGCGGGGTGGCGGCGAGGAGGGAGGCGAGGACGTCGCGGCCCTGGGTGTCGCTGCCGAGCCAATGGGCGGCGCTGGGGGGGCGGCGCGGGGGGACGGCGCCGATCGCGGCGAGCGAGGTGTCGACGATGAGGGGGGCGAGGATGGCGAGGAGGGCGAGCAGGAGGAGGAGGGCGAGGCCGCCGGCCAGGAGGGGCTCGCGTTTGAGGAGGCGGAGGGGCGGCGTCATGCGCTGCGGGCCGCGACCCTTGGGTCGATGAGGGGGTAGATGAGGTCGAGCACGAGCATGGCGAGCGCGATGGAGAGCGAGAGCAGCAGCACGATGCCCTGGACGACGAAGACGTCCTTCTGGCCGATGGCGACGTAGAGGCGGTAGCCGATGCCGGGATAGGCGAAAATCACCTCGACCAGGATGGCGCCGGAGACCAGCAGGCCGAGTTTCAGCGCGAGCTGGGTGAATTGCGGCAGCAGGGCGTTGCGCACGCCATAGGCGAGGAAGATGCGGCGCTCCGAGAGTCCCTTGGCCTCCGCTAGCATGATGTAGTCCTCGCCGAGCACGCCGACGACCATGCCGCGCATCGCCACCGCCCAGGTGCCGAGGGAGGCGAGCATGATGGAGAGGGCGGGGAGGATGGCGTGTTTGGCGATGCCGAGGGCGGTGGCGAAATCGGCATTCGGCACCATTCCGAAGGGGTAGCCGCCGGCGACGGGGAGGATGGGCCAGAGGATGCCGAGGAGGGCCATCAGGACGATGCCGAGGATGAAATAGGGCACCGCCGAGAGGACGACGATGGGGAGGGCGAGGAATTTCAGCAGCTTTGGCGCGCGTGGCCAGGCGAGCATGGCGCCGAGCAGTGAGCCGGCGACGAAGCTCAGCAGGGTGGCGGTGCCGAGGAGGCCGATGGTCCAGGGCAGGCCGGCGAGGACGATTTCGGTGACGGGTTGCGGGTAGCTGGCGACGGAGACGCCGAGATCGAACCGGGCGGAGTTGGCGAGGAAGGCGAGATATTGCACGGCGAGCGGCCGGTCGAGCCCGAGGCGGGCGCGCATGGACGCCGCTGCCTCGGCCATATTGCCAGTCTGCCCGCCGGCGGCGGCGACGGCGGCGAGCTGTTGCTCGACGGGGTCTCCGGGCATGAGGCGCGGGATGGCGAAGTTCACGCTCAGCGCGACGAACATCACGAGGGCCGCCATCCCGATGCGCCGGAGGAGATAGGCGGCCATCGTGTCAGACCCGCATGGCTTCCAGGTCGTCCAGACTGGCACCGAGGCCAAAGCCAGGCTCGCCTGACGGCACCAGCTTGCCATCCACCGGCACCGGCTGGCCGGGGAACAGCCGCATCTCCGCCAGCGGCACCCCGGGCGGCGAGCCGAGGAAGAACTCGCCCCAGGTGCTCGCCGGCACCGCATAGGCGAAATGCTGCCCGTAGGGCGTGTTGATGCCGGCATGCGGCATGATGGCGATGCCCGACGCATCGGCGATGGCGGCGATGCGCAGGCAGCCGGTCATCCCCGCGGCCCAGCAGATATCGGGCTGGAAAATATCCACCAGCCGCCGCGCCGCCGCATGGGCGAAGGTCTGCGGCACATACCAGTGCTCCCCGGTTGCGAGCCCCATCCAGGGCAGGCGCGACCGCATGGCGGCGAACCCGTCGAGGTCGTCAGGGTTGAGGCAGTCCTCGATCCAGCGGAGATTATAGGGGCGCAGCCGGTCCGCCAGCCGCACGGCGTATTCGACGTCGAACGCCATCCAGCAATCCAGCATCAACTCGCGATCCCGCCCGATGAGATCGCGGGTTTTCGCCACCAGCGCCTCATTGGCATCGAGCCCGGCGAGCCCATCCGCCGGGCCGTGCGGGCAGGCGAGCTTCATGGCGCGGAAGCCGAGCTCCATCTGCCAGTCCGTGTCATTCCCGGTGGCGTAGACGTCGATATGCGGGCGCGCCGGCCCACCGATCAGCGACCATACCGGCTGCTTCAGCAGCTTGCCCTTGAGGTCCCACAGCGCGAGGTCAATCGCGCTGATCGCATAGGCGGCGATGCCGCCGGCGCCATAGGGTGAGGCCATTCGGCCCATCATGTCCCACAGCCGCTCGGTCGCCATCGCCGGCTCGTCGATCAGCAAAGGGCCGAGATGGCCGTTGATCAGGTCGATCACCGCATGCCCGTAGCGGCTGACGCCAAAGCCCCAGGTGCCGTCGGACGCGGTGACGATGCACCCCACCCCCGGGGATTTGGAGCGCCAGGTCGTGCGGTCCCGCTTGTAGCGGGGATAGCGGGACATCGGGTTGGCGATCTCGGCCGCCTTGCCCCAGGCCGGGCGGCGCGGGGGTGTCACCGCCGGCCCGCCCGAGAGGTCGTCACGGATGGCGAAGGCCTTGATGCTCGCGATGGTGATCATCTTACTGGCGGGCCTTCAGATGCTGGATCACCAGCGCATAGCCGTCCCAGGCCGGGAAGGGGGCAACGTAAGCATCGGCCGCACTGGGCCAGCCCGTCCACACCGTGGTGTTCATCGTCAGCACGTGCATTTCCTCGGTGAGTGAGACCTGCGGCGCGTCGCGCATCACGATCGTCGTCGCGGCCTTCACCAGCGCCATATACTCGGGGTCAGTCGGCGAGGGCTGGCGTGCCTCCATCTTGTCGAGCAGCGCGTCCAGCTCCGGGTTCTTGTAGCGGGTGGTGGCCCGCAGATTGGGCGACTTGGCGCCGGGGGCGGCGGCGTATTTGGAGTGGAAGTGCTCCAGCGTCTGCCAGGGGTCATAGAGGCTGCCGCAATGCACGAACACGGCGGCGTTGAAGCTGCCGGTGGCCAGCGAATCGAAATACTGCGCATCCGCCATCGGCTTGAACACGGTATCGATGCCGGCCGCCTGCATCTGCCGCGCAACGATGGGGGCGATCGGCTCGCCCTGCTGGGTGTTGATGGTCACCTGCCAGGGCTGCCCGTCCGGCAGCCGCCACTTGCCGTCCGCCCCCTTGGAGAAACCGGCCTTGGTGAGAATGGCGGCGGATTTCGCGGCGTCCGGCTTGCCGGCGGCCTCGCGGATGATCGGCTCCAACTGCTTGGTGTAGGCCTGCATGCCCGGATAGGAGGCGAAGGGGGCATAGGCGACCGGCGCCGAGCCCTCCCAGGCGAGATCGGCGATCTGCTCGCGATCGATCAGCGCGGCGACCGCCTGGCGCGCCTCGGCCTTGTCGAATGGGGCGGACTGGTTGTTGAACATCACCCGGTGCGTGCACCCGGCGGTGACGCCCCAGACCGGGCCCTTGGTGTTCCAGGAGACCAGATTGGGGTTACGCCCCTTGGCGGCCTCGAAGGACCCCACCTGCAATGCCCGCCCGGTGTCGATCTCGCCGGAGGTATAGAGCTGCGGCAAAGCGTCCGCGGTGGCGGGGCGGTAGATGATGCGCTCCGGCGCCGGCATCGCCTTGGCCACCCCCGCCTCGGCGGCCCACCAATTCGGCAGCCGGTCAAACACGATGGAGTTGCTGTCGGCGCGCACCACTTTGTAGGGGCCGGTGCCGAGCGGCAGGCCGCGCGCGATGTCGACGTTGCTGAAGGTCTTGGCGTCCTTGCCGGCCCACACATGCTTGGGCAGCACGATGAAGCGGCTGACCTGCCCGGTCGCCAGCGTATCCTGCGCCCAGCGGGGGCCGGGCTTGTTGAGCTTGATTACCACGGTGCGCGCATCGGGCGCCTCAACGCTCGCCACCCACTCCTTCATCGCGCCCGACAGCGCCATCTCCGGCGCATTGGCCTTCAGGGTCTCGATGGTGAACACCACGTCCTCGGCGGTGAGCGGCTTGCCGTCGGCCCATTTCACGCCCGAGCGCATGGTGATGGTGACGGTGCGGAAATCCGCACTCGTCGTCATCCCCTCGGCCTGCCAGGGGATGATCGTGTTGGTCATGTGGTTGGTGTAGAACAGCGCCTCCTGAACGGTGTAGTGCAGCACCTGTCGCTGGTTGAGCAGCACGCCGTTATAGGGG
>CAIYPH010000644.1 GCA_903928045.1 uncultured Rhodospirillales bacterium | reverse complement strand
GTAGAACGGCATCTTCCATAGCTTGATGACCGCTACTGAAAGCCATTCGCGGGAAATTTCGGTCTGGGCGCGTTCTACAGGAAATTCGCCGCTGTCAGTCCGGTGACATCCTGGAACGTGATGCGCGTCCCGTCCGGCAGCGCGAGCAAGGTATTCGCTCCTGCAGATACCGCACCTTGCAGCACGTTCCCTATCGACCCGGCTGGGAAACCGGCCAGGACGACGTGATCGATCCCCGCGCGAAAGCCACTCACGGTCGCAGCGCCACCACCATAGCCGTTGAGGAATTCGAACAAGGTCGGCCCTACGCCCGCGATCAGCGTGTCGCTCCCCGGCCCCGACCACAGCGCGCTCAGCCCATAGCTGCCGATCAGGAGATCATTGCCGGAACCAGCAAGGATGTTGTCGATGCCAGTGCTGAGGCCGCCACTGAGCGTCTCGGCACCGGTCTCGCCATACAAGGAATGGTTGCCGGGGCCGACGGCGGTCAGCACGTCATTGTTGCCGCCAGCCACCGCGGCGCCGCTGCCGGCCAGCGTGATGCGGTTGCCGCCGGCCAGCCCACCCCAATACATGCCGCCGCCGCTGCCGCCGTGCACGGTCATGCTACCGGTGCCACCGACCAGCGTATCGGCCGCCGCCGCACCGGTGAAACTAAACGGCCCGAAACCGAAAAACACCGAACTGCTGTTGCCGCCCTGCATCGTTGTCCCGCCGGCCCCGCCGACCACCGTCGCCGACCCGGCCCCGGCGACGAAGGCGAGCGCACCGCCGCCGCCGAACACCGCGACCGCCCCGGCACCGGCGCTCACCGTCGCCGCGCCACTGCCGCCGACAATGATGTCCGAACTCCCCTGCGCTGCAACGCTGTCCGCCCCGGCGCCGAGCCACACGGTATTCGTGCCGCCGCCGGTCGCGATGGTGTCGTTGCCGTACTGCGCCACCACCACGTCGTCGCCCCCGCCATAAGCAAGGTTCCAGCTACCGTCGGATGCGGAGGTCGCGAAGAACACGTTGTTCCCGCCAACTGCGGCCAGCGAGCCACTGCCTTGCTGTGCCAGGAAGACGAGCCCCCCGGCATTGGCCGCGATCGTCTCATTATCGGCGGTGCCGCCAACCAGCGCGAAGGGGCCGGGTGTATCGATCACCGCCGCGCCGTAACCGGACGGCAGCAGGGCAGTGCCGGGAATATTGGACGTCAGGACTCCCAATTCCCCGGTCTGCGGGGAGGGCGCAGCCGCAGTCCCGTCGAACGCGACCGCTACGGCCGCACCGGACGACACCTTGGCGCCGAGCGGATCGAGCAGGTGATGCGCCGCCATAGCAGGTGCCCCGGCGGAAAAATTCAGCCACGCGACCGACCCGTTCCCTTCCGCGAAGGCGACGCCGCCGGCCGGCGGCGTCGGCGGCGTATCGGTTGCCAATATGCGATCGATGGTGATCAGCGATCCCCCGGTGCCATCCGATTGGACGAGGAAATCATCGGCCGTGAGGCCAACGGCATTGTCGAGTGTCAGGACGACATATCCGTTGCCGGTATCGGGGTCGGCCCCGTCGGACGTCGGCAGGGCGAGGATACCACTATCGAAAAACCCACTGGCCCAGTCGGGGCTGGCGAAGGGCAGATCGATTGAGTCACCAGCGCGGAACCCGTCGAGGGTGCCGAAGATCGGGGCACCAGTTTCGCCCAGCACAATGCCGCTGTTCGTGTCGTGCAGCCGGATTGTGCCGAAATCGCCGCCGAGATCGAGGGTGAGACGTGTCTGGTAGAGGTCGATGACACCGCTGCCACTGAACGGTGCTGCGATCGTCAGGCTGCCGCCGGGCAGCACCGTCATCGTGCCGCCATTGAATACCCCCCAGCTCGCGTTGATCGCCAGGCTCGCCCCGCGTTGCACGGTGACCGCGCCTTCATTGTCGAACGTCAGGGCACTCTGCCCGTTCACCGCGAGGCTGCCGCCGGCGGCAACGTCGATCGTTCCGAAATTGTCGAATCTCTGCACCGTCACGGTCGAACCCGCGGCCCCGGCCCTGGACGGCAGAACGCGCAGCGCGGCGGCTTCGGGCAGGCGCAGCGTGTCGCCGGCGATCGGACCGCCATTGGCCAGCAGGATCGTGGTATCGGCCGCCAGCGTCATACCGGACGCGTTGGCGATGGCGCCGTTCGTAAGATCGAGCACGCTGGCGTGGCCCGGCGCCGATTGCAGAGTCACGTTGGGGAGAAACAAGGTGCTTTGCCGTCCCGGCTGCGGCGCGGGGGCCGAGAGCTTGCCCACCCAATTGACGTGGTCGAGTTGCAGCGCCTGGTCGGCCCCGTAATCGCCTTCCAGCCGGCCGCCGGACGCAATGACGGTTCCGCCGATGAAATCTGGGATGGCGGTAGAATAGGGCTGGCCGGGCGGGATATAGCCTCCCCCGCCGATGTGCAGAACACCGTTCGTGAGCTCCAGCGTTCGCCCGGTGTTGTCGATCCCGCCGGGGACGAGGATGGTGCCGCCCGGCGCAAGCGGCGCATTGGCCAGTCGCATCAGCCCGGCGGTCGTATCCGCGCGCCAGGTGATCACCGCCCCCGCTTCGAGCGAGATGGCGCCACGGCCAATGATCGTACCTTGGTTGGTCAACGTCGCGCCGGCGCCGACGGTCAGCAGCCCGTCGTTTTCCAGCGTGGCAAACCCCTGGATCTGGCCGCCCCCGCCCAGTCGCATGCTGCCCTGATTGATCAACGTGCCATCGTAATGGACAACGCCGTTGACGGCATAACCGAGGGCGGTGATCACTCCCCAGGTGCTCACGTCAACCGTAGCATCGGCGGCAATCGTGGCGGACTGGTTGACGTTGATCGAGGCAACCGCCAACCCCAACGTGCCATCGGCGAGCACGGCCCCGCCATCGAACACCACGCTCCAGGCCTCGGTGGAAAGATCGATGCCGGGCTGCCCCGACCTGCCGCCGGCATCGACGACACCGGCAATGGTGAATTGCCCAACGTTCTGCTTTGCCGGGTAGGTGAGCGCCAGGCCCGTCAGCAGCGTCGTATTGCGCAGCGTCAGGCCGGGCACCCCGGAATAGGTGGCATCCAGGCTGAGCGCGCCGGCCGGCCCGCGCAGGCTGCCGTCGTCGATCGTGACGGCGGCGCCAATCGTGATCGGCGAGGGGGCGGACAAATCGAGCGTGCCGTTGGCATTCTGCACCGTCGCACCGTCGAGGTGAACGCTCCCCGCGGCCGCGAAGGCCTCGAGACGGCTGGTCGCGATCGCCCCGGTCACGGCCAGGGTAGCGCCTGTTCGTTCCACGATCGCGCCGCCGCCCGACAATGTACGAAGATTGATCGACAGCACGCCGCCGTCCTCCACGACGATCGTTCCGTTGTTCTGCAACAGGCTGGCATGGGCGTCGAACGTCGCGTCAGCGGCGATATCTATCGTGAGGCCGGCGCCGATGGAGGCAGATCCGTTGATCGAACTGGTCCCGGAAACCGCGAATGTGCCACCGGTGAGTACCGCGCCGTTGGTCAGGCTGAGCAGCGCTTGGCCCGTGCTGGCGCCTGAGGGGAAGCGCACCGTGCCGCCGTTGACGAAGCCCGACAGCACACCGCCGCCGGTGAACCAGGCCCCCGACAAATCGAGCGTGCTGCCGGTGTTTTCTATCTCGTCGCCAACGGACAATGTGCCCCCGGCGAAGTCGATCTGCGCGAACAGCGCTTCGAGCGCCGCGGCCGTTGGGGTCGGCTGCGCG
>CAIYPH010000643.1 GCA_903928045.1 uncultured Rhodospirillales bacterium | reverse complement strand
GCGTCGAAACGGCGAACACATTGCTGGTTACGTGGCGAACAGCGCGATCACTGGCCCGCCGGGATTGCGAGCTGCCGGGAACCGGGGTTATCCTCCACCCAAGGCGCCCGGATGGGTCGGGCATATGGGAAATGTCGGCTTCAACCTCCAGGGCGAGGTCATCGGCGTCAACACCGCCCTGCAATCCCAGGGCGATGGCGGCTCCATCGGCATCGGCTTCGCCATCCCCTCCAATGACGCCCAATTCGTCATCGACCGCCTGCAGAAATTCGGCCGCATCAAGCCCGGCTGGGTCGGCGCCCGCGTCCAAAAACTCACCCCTCTGCTGGCCGACGCCGCCGGCATGCCCCGCAAGGAGCGCAACACCGATGGCGTCATCGTCACCGGCCTCGATATCGACGCCCCGGCCATCGGTATCCTGCGTCCCGGCGACATCATCACCGGCGTCGAGCAATCCACCCTCAAGGATGCCCGCACCTTCAACCGCGCCGTCGCCATCCTCGATGTCGGCTCCATCGCCCAGTTCGAAGTCTGGCGCGCCGGCCAGAAAGCCACCATGGCGCTGCCGGTCGGCGACAACCCCTTCGACCTCAAATTCGGTCAGGGCAAGCCGATGACCGACATGTCCGCCGACTTCACCGACCCGCCGGACCTCGGCCTCGGCCTCGGCCCGATCACCGCGGACATCCGCACCCGCTACGAAATCTCCGCCGACGTCACCGGCGTCGCCGTCGTCACCGTCGACCCCCGCAGCCGCGCCTCCGAGGCCGGCATCGAGGCCGGTGACGTGATCCAGCGCGTGCAGATGGAACCGGTCGGCTCGGTCCGCGAATTCTGGTCCCAGGTCGATTCCGCCAGGCGCAACCGCCATACGCGCATCATGCTCTTGGTTCGCGGGCCGTCGGGCGAAAGGTGGGTGACTTTGCCAAGCGCTTGAGGAAGCGTGTTCTTTTTGTGGACAAAAAGAACCAAAAAAACTTTCTGTTCCATCCATGCCGTTGGCGTACGGAGGGCGGATGGTGGGGAGCGGCACCCAGCAAAACGGATGAATATCACGCTTAATTGATGTTCTCTGAGGCTTTCGCTAGCCTCGGTCCAGGCCGGCATTCCCGGCCTGGGGCGCGCCAAGATGGATATCAAGCAACGATGAATGACCGCAACAGAGATCACCCGGGCCGGGGCGGGCGGGCACGGCCGTCGCAGAAGGGGCGGCAAATCGATCCGCGGGCGGTCGAAGCAGTGCGCGCCCTGCTGGCGGGACAGGAATTGCGCCGCGATCTCCTGATCGAGCATCTCCATCGCATCCAGGACCGCTGGGGCCAGATCTCCGCGCCACATCTCGCCGCGCTGGCGGACCTGATGGGCCTCGCCCAGGCCGAGGTGTTCGAGGTGGCGACGTTCTACGCGCATTTCGACGTGCGGAAGGAAGGCGACGCGCCGATCCCGGCACTCACCATCCGCGTCTGCGACAGCCTCTCCTGCGAGATGGCGGGCGCCGCCGCCCTGCGCGCGGCGATCGAGGCGGGCGTGGCGCCGGAGGTGGTGCGGGTGGTGCGCGCGCCCTGCGTCGGGCTGTGCGACCGGGCGCCGGCGGTGGAGATCGGGCATCATTTCATCGCCCCCGCCACGGCCGAAGCCGTGCTGGAGGCCGTCACCAACGATGACACGCTGGCACCGATGCCGGATTACCCCGATTACGACGCCTACGTCGCCGCCGGCGGCTATCGGCTGCTCGCCCGCATCCGCAGCGGCGAGATGCCGATCGAGGCGGTGCTCGCGGGGGTTGAGGATGCCGGGCTGCGCGGGCTCGGCGGTGCCGGGTTCCCGGCCGGGCGGAAATGGCGCTCGGTGCGCGGCGAGCCTGGGCCGCGCTACATGGCGGTGAACGCCGACGAGGGCGAGCCCGGCACCTTCAAGGATCGCTATCACCTGATGCGTGATCCCCATCGCTTCCTCGAGGGCATGCTGATCGGCGCCTACGCGGTGGAGGCCGAGCGCGTGGTGATCTACCTGCGCGACGAATATCCGGAGGCACGCGCCATTCTCACCCGCGAGCTCGCCCGCCTGCCCGCCGGTGGCCCGGTGGTGGAGTTGCGGCGCGGGGCCGGCGCCTATATCTGCGGCGAGGAGTCGGCGATGCTGGAGAGCATCGAGGGCAAGCGCGGCATGCCCCGCCACAAGCCGCCCTTCCCGTTCCAGAAGGGCCTGTTCGGGCGGCCGACGCTGATCAACAACGTCGAGACGCTGTTCTGGATTCGTGACGTGCTGGAGAAGGGCGCGGCCTGGTGGAGCGGCCATGGCCGCAACGGCCGCAAGGGGCTGCGGAGCTTCTCGGTCTCCGGCCGGGTGCGCTCGCCGGGCGTGAAGCTGGCGCCAGCCGGCATCACCGTGCGGGAACTCATCGACGAGTATTGTGGCGGCATGGCGGACGGCCACAGCTTCGCCGCCTATCTGCCCGGCGGCGCCTCAGGGGGCATTCTGCCGGCCAGCATGGGCGACGTGCCGCTCGATTTCGGCACGCTCGAACAATATGGCTGCCTGATCGGCTCGGCCGCGGTGATCGTGCTGTCCGGCCAGGATGACGTGCGGGCGGCGGCGCTCAACCTCATGCGCTTCTTCGAGGATGAAAGCTGCGGCCAGTGCACCCCCTGCCGTGCCGGCACCCAGAAGGCACGCATGCTGATGGAACGCGGCGTGTGGGACCGCGACCTGCTCGATGCGCTGGCCCAGACGATGCGTGACGCCTCGATCTGCGGGCTCGGCCAGGCCGCCGCCAATCCGCTCACCTCGGTGATGCGCTTCTTCCCCGAACTCTTCCCGGAGACCGTGGCATGAGCATCAGCTTCACGCTCGACGGGTGCACGGTGGAGGCCCTGCCTGGCGAGAGCATCTGGCAGGTCGCGCAGCGGCTCGGCACGGATATCCCGCATCTCTGCTACGCCCCCGAGCCCGGCTATCGGCCGGATGGCAATTGCCGCGCCTGCATGGTGGAGATCGAGGGCGAGCGGGTGCTGGCGGCCTCCTGCATGCGCGAACCAG
>CAIYPH010000642.1 GCA_903928045.1 uncultured Rhodospirillales bacterium | reverse complement strand
GCTCGACGTTGTAGTCGGCGGCCTGCAACAGCTTGAGGATGATGTTCTCGACATCCTCGCCGACATAGCCGGCCTCGGTCAGCGTCGTCGCGTCCGCCATGGTGAAGGGGACGTCGATGATGCGGGCCAATGTCTGGGCCAGCAGCGTCTTGCCCGAGCCGGTGGGGCCGAGGATGAGGATGTTCGACTTGGCGATCTCGATATCGTTGTTCTTCGCCCCATGCGCCAACCGCTTGTAATGGTTGTGCACCGCCACGCTCAGGACCTTCTTGGCGTGAGCCTGGCCGATCACGTAGTCATCGAGGACCTTGCATATCTCCTTCGGGGTCGGCACCCCGTCGCGAGATTTGACCAAGTGCGTCTTGTGCTCCTCACGGATGATATCCATGCAGAGTTCAACGCATTCGTCGCAGATGAACACCGTCGGGCCCGCGATGAGTTTGCGGACCTCGTGCTGCGACTTGCCGCAGAACGAGCAGTAGAGAGTGTTCTTGGAATCGCCGGATTTGCTCATGGGCACCCCTGGCCCGGCTCTCCGGGCGCGCAAGACGGCGAGTGTAGCCGCCCCTTACGAGGGGCGACAAGCAGTGGAATCAGCAATGTGATCAGCTCTTCGCGTCCGAATCGGAGGGAACCGGACGGCTCTCCACCACTTCGTCGATCAATCCGAAGGCCTTGGCCTCCTCGGCGGTGAGGTAGGTGTCGCGTTCCATGTTCTTCTCGATCTCCTCGATGCTCTGCCCGGTGTGGTGGACATACATCTTATTGAGACGCTCGCGCGTCTTGAGGATCTCGCGCGCCTGGATGGCGATATCCGTTGCCTGACCCTGAGCGCCGCCGGAGGGTTGGTGGATCATCACCTGGCTGTTGGGCAGGGCGAAACGCTTGCCCTTGGCGCCGGCGGTGAGCAGCAGCGAACCCATCGAGGCAGCCATACCGACGCACAGCGTCGATACCGGGCTGCGGATGTACTGCATGGTGTCGTAGATCGCGAGACCCGCGGACACCACGCCGCCCGGCGAATTGATATAGAAGGAGATGTCCTTGGAGGGGTTCTCGCTCTCCAGGAACAGCAGCTGCGCGCACAGCAGGCTCGCCACCTGGTCGTAGACCGGGCCGGTGAGGAAGATGATGCGCTCCTTCAGAAGGCGCGAATAGATGTCGTAGGCGCGCTCGCCGCGTGCGGTCTGCTCGACCACCATGGGAACCAGGCCGTTATTGTAGATCTCGACCGGACTGCGATCCTGCATGTTCAAACCCCTGACTCCACGAAACCCGCACCGGCGGTGCACTGAGTTGGTGCACACTGCGCCGAATGAGGTCAATGCACCGTAAATAGGGCCCCGATCGCGCCGTGTCAGCCCGGCGGGGCGCCGCCCCGCCGTTTATCCGGGCGGTAGATCAGCCGGCGGTCTCCGGCTCCTTAGTCAATTCCTCAATGGAAACAACGCTGTCGGTAACCTTCGCGAGCTCGATCACGAAGTCCACGACCTTCTCCTCGAGGATCGGTCCGCGGAGGGACTCGGCGGCCTGCGGATTCTTGCGGAAGAAATCCATGACCATCTGCTCCTGGCCCTGATAGCGCGCCGCCTCGGCCCGCATCGCCCGCGTCATCTCGTCGGGGGCGACCGTGATGTTGTGCACACGGCCGATCTCCGAGAGCAGCAGGCCGAGCTTCACGCGCCGCTCGGCGATTCCGCGGTATTCCGCCTTCAGGGTCTCGTCGTCCTTCGCCTTGTCGGCCTCGTCGACCTCACCCTGGGCCTTGTCCGCCTCGACGCGCTGCCAGATGGTGTCGAACTCGGCGGTCACCATGCTGTCAGGCGCCGGGAACGTCGCCAGACCCGCGAGGGCGTCGAGCAGTGCGCGCTTGATGCGGCTGCGCGAGACATTGTCGTATTCGCGCTGCATCTGCTGGGAGATGAGGTCCCGCACGCGGGCGATCTCCTCGAAGCCGAGGCGCTTGGCCAGTTCGTCGTCGATCGCCGGCACCGTGCGCTGCTTCAGCGCCTTGGCGGTGATATCGAACGTCGCGGCCTTGCCGGCGAGTTCCTTCGCGCCGTACTCCTCGGGGAAGGTCACGTTGATCGTCCGGCTCTCGCCGGGCGACATGCCCTCGACCTGCTCGGTGAAGCCGGGGATGAAGCCCGAGCCGCCAACCTCGACGTCGATCCCTTCGGCGGTGCCGCCCTGGAAGGGCTCGCCATCGATCTTGCCGACGAAATCGACCGAAAGAATATCGCCAGTCACCGCCGGGCGAACCTCGTCCACCACCACCGAATCGGCGTTGCGGGTGGCGATCTCGGTCAGCGCCTTGTCCACCGCCTCGGCCTCGGGCGCCGCCTTTAGGCGGGTCAACTCGATGGTACCGAAATCGGGCAGCTTGATCTCGGGCAGCAGTTCGACCTCGACGTTGAACGCCAAGTCCTTGCCCTCGTCGAGCGAGACCACGTCCACCTTCGGCTGCTGTGCCGGGCGCAGGCCGCGATCGGTCAGCACCTGCTGGGTGGCGGTGTTGACACTCTCCTCAAGCACCTCAGCCATGACGGCGGTGCCGAACCGCTTGGTGATGACGGCGGCCGGAACCTTGCCCGGGCGGAAGCCAGGGATATTGGCGGTGCGGCCGATCTCGGCCAGGCGCTTGGCGCGGCGTGCGCCGATATCCTCGGCGGGAACAACCACACTCCAGGCGCGCTTGAGCCCGTCGGAAAGCGTCTCGGTGACCTGCATGTCCTAGAAAACCCTCAGTAAGTACGCCCGGTGCGGCCAGGGTGGTGCGGGCGGAGGGACTTGAACCCCCACGGCTTGCGCCACCAGAACCTAAATCTGGCGTGTCTGCCAATTTCACCACGCCCGCCCGCGAAATCCCTGCCCGCGACCGTGAACGGGCGCATCTAGCGCAGTGGCGGCGGCGTCACAAGGGCACGCCGGCCGAATCCCCTTAATCCGCCGCCGTCTCCGGCAGCATATCGGCGAGCAGAACCGTGCCGCTCCACTCCCGCATCACCGATGCGGCGGCGTCGCGCTCCTCCGGGGTGCCCTTCACCACGACGTCCGGCCGCAGCACGCGGATCATCTCCACCGCCGCGTCGGCGGTATCGACCACCACGAGATCGACGGAGGGCAGGCTGGCCAGCCGCGCCGCCCGCACCGCTTCGGTCTGGTGCGGCCGGTTATCCCCCTTCGTGCGGCGTACCATCGCGTCGCCCTGCACGCCCACCACCAGCCGGTCACAGGCGCCATGGGCCTGTTCGATCAGGTGGACATGGCCCGGCTTCAACGGGTCGAAAGCGCCATCGGTATAGCCGGTGCGCCAGCCGCTGCGGCGCCAGCGCTCGGCCAGCCGGGCGGCCAGTTCGCGCGAGACGATTTTGCGCAGCGCCCCGGCCGAGGGCGAGATCGCCGCCAGCAGGTCGCTCTCGCGCACCACCGCGGTGCCGATCTTGCCCACCACGACGCCAGCGGCGATGTTGGCCAGGCGGGTGGCCAGCCGCAGCGACAGACCGGTGGCGAGCCCCGCGCCGAGCGTGGCCAGCGCGGTGTCGCCGGTGCCGGCGATGTCGAACACTTCAGCCGATTCGGCGGGGAAATGCACCGCCCCCTCGGAGTCCGCCAACGTCATGCCGTCCTCGCCGCGGGTCACCAGCACGGCGCCGAAACCGAAGCGCTCCCGCAGCACCGCCGCGGCCGCCGCGACGGACGCGTCGCCATCCGTCGGCAGGCCGGTCGCCGCCGCCAAATCGCGGGCGGCCGCCAAAACAACGTCCACCCCGGCGTAGCGCGAGTAGTCCGCACCATGCACGTCCGCCACCACGCGTCGCCCGGCGGCGCGGGCGGCGGCGATAATGATGCCGGGCGTCTCGCCAGCCAGCACGCCCTTGCGATAGTCGGAAAGGATAACCACCGAGGTGGCGGCCATCGCGTCGCGTGCGATCTTGATCATCCGCTCGGCGAGCTTGGGGTGCACCGGCCGGCCGTCCTCGCGGTCGGCGCGCATGATCTGGTGGCCCTGCACGGCGCGGCCCTGGGCGACGAAACGGGTTTTCAGCGTGGTGATCCGCCGCCCCTGCACCAGCATCCAGGGCTCCACCCCCTGCTGACCGCCGACCAGGCCGGTGAGATCCCCGCCGGCCTCGTCATCGCCGATGATGGAAACGAAAGCCACCGCGGCGCCGAGGGCGCCGAGATTGCGCACCACATTGGCGGCACCGCCGGGCACCGCGAGCTCGTTCTCGATCTTGAGCACCGGCACCGGCGCCTCGGGGCTGATCCGATCGACCGCGCCATACACATAGCGGTCGAGCATGGCATCGCCGATCACCAGTACACGGGCATTGGCCAAGCGCCGCGCGCCGGCCACGAGTTCCGAGATGCTGGCGTCGACCCCGGGCGTTGCGTTCATGGTCCGGCCCCTTTCGGCGGTCAGGCTCTAAGCTTCCAACTCTCTACTGGCAAGCACCTGTTACGTCCGGATGAACGCGACGTCGGCGCCCTCCAGCACAGCGCAGGTCAGATCGCCGCCCATCACCGCCCCGGTATCAATACCGATCCGGTGGGGGCGGACGGTGGGTTCATGCGCCGGGGTGTGGCCATGCACCACGACGAAGGGCATTTCGCCGTCGTAGGAGAGGAATGGTTCGCGGATCCACAGCATGTCCTCCCGCGCCTGCGCGTGCAGCTCCACCCCTGGTCGCAGCCCGGCATGCACGAACACGTAAGTGCCGATGCGCAGCAGCGTCGACAGGCCGCGCAGCGTGCCGAGTTGGCGCGGCGGGATTCCGGCCTCCCATACCGATGGCGGGTCCCGCCAGGACAGGCCCCAGCGCACCAGCGTCTCGCCGCCCCCATTCTGCAGCCAATGGCTCGCCTCCTCCCGCCGCTCGCCGGTGAGCGCCGAAAGCAGCATGTCCTCGTGATTGCCTATCAGATTGGCCACAGGAAGCGTCGGCGCGCGTGGCAGCCGGCGGGCGACGCGCTCCAGCACACCCGCCGAGTCCGGGCCCCGATCGATATAGTCGC
>CAIYPH010000641.1 GCA_903928045.1 uncultured Rhodospirillales bacterium | reverse complement strand
GGCGGAGTATGGGATGGCGGTGATGTTCATCACCCATGACATGGGGGTGGTGGCCGAAATCGCCGACGAGGTGCTGGTGATGTACAAGGGGCGGGTCGTCGAGACCGGTCCGGTGGATCAGATTTTCCACGCTCCCGTGGACGACTACACGAAGATGCTGATCGGCTCGGTGTTGAAGCTTGAGCGGCCGGCGGAAATCCGGACCGCGCGGGCGGCGGCCGATCCGGGGCGGGCGCCGGTTTTGGCGATCGAGGGACTCGGCATGCATTTCGGGTCCATGCGGGCGGTGGATGGGGTCAGTCTCAACCTGCTTCCTGGCGAGACGCTGGGCGTGGTGGGGGAGTCCGGCTCGGGGAAGACGACGCTGGGGCGGTGTTTGTTGCGGGTCTATCAGCCGACCGCGGGGGCGATGAAGTATCGGCGGGCGGATGGCGGGATTACCGATCTGGCGACGGCGGATGAGGCGACGCTGAAAGAGTGCCGGCGGGAAATCCGCATGATTTTCCAGGACCCGATGTCCTCGCTCAATCCGCGCATGACGGTGGCGCAGATTGTCGGGGAGCCTTTGCTGGTCAATGGGATCGCGAAGGGGCGAGAACTCGATGACCGTGTGGCGGGGCTGCTGGAGCAGGTCGGGTTGGAGCCGGCGTGGCGGGAGCGCTATCCGCATGCGTTCTCGGGCGGGCAGCGGCAGCGGATCGGGATTGCGCGGGCGATTGCATTGAAACCGCGGGTGATCGTGGCGGATGAGGCGACTTCGGCGCTTGACGTGTCGATCCGGGCGCAGGTGCTGGATTTGCTGATCCGGCTGCAGGATGAGCTGGGGCTCTCCTATATTTTCATCAGCCACGATATCGGAGTGATCCGCTACATGTGCGACCGGGTGGCGGTGATGTATCGCGGCCGGGTGGTGGAGGCGGGGGAGACCGGGCAGGTGTGTGATGAGCCCTCGCACGACTATACGCGGGCGCTGCTCTCGGCGATTCCGCGGCCGGACCCGCGGGACCGGCGGATTCACAACCGTTTCCGTTATATTCCGAAAACGTAACAATATGGCCGTGCGAAGGTGCGGCCGCTCATGCGGGTTTTGAAAATTCGAGCGGCGCGGGCACCGCGCATATGCGGCGTGGGAGGGCGACGGGCGCGTTGACGATGCGCCACAACGGCGCGAAGCGGGGGCGCCGCAGGACGACAGGGTTGGCGACAGGGCGCGGCAGACGGTGCGCGGGCGCATGCCGGGTCCGCCGCGGTCCGGTGGCGCGGCGCGTGGGCGGATTCCGGGCGGGGGTCCGGCGTCGGCGCAATGGGGGCGGGAGTGGCTGCGGCTGCGGTCGCGAAGCGGCCCTCGGCCAGCATCTCAAGCGTATCGAGCAGCGCGCAGAAAACCGGGAGCATGTGCATCCATGCCGGCATGGCGCGCGGCAGCCACCGCTGGAGCTGGGCGGCCAGCAGCAGCAGCGGGCCGAGCAGCGCCCGGCGATGCCGCACGAAGGCGGCAAGGCAGGCGTGGGCCGGGGAGGGGAATGCAATGTTCATGTTTCGTTTATGCCATGCCACCCGCCGCGCGCCAAAGGAATTCATCGTTAGCTTGCGTTAATTCTTCGTTTGTTCACGTCGTTGCGGCGCGCCCGCAGCCGCGCCGCAACGCGCGCGAGAATGGGGCCATGGGTGATCTGCGGCGCGCAGGCCTCGGCCTCCCAAACGCGCTGGGCGAAGTCGGGATGCGCCTCCACGACCGGGCCGCCATTGGCGAAAGCGGTGCGATTGCCGGGGTCGAGGTAGCTTTCCACCGCCAGCCCTTCGGCGAAGATGACGTCATGGGTGGGCAGTTCGACGTGGAAATACGTCACCTCTGACACCCGCTCCTGGCGGATGCTGGTGCCGTTCACGAGATGCCGCACGGGGATCAGCACGTCCTCGACATGCACGGCGTGATCGGGGGAGAGCAGCAGGTGCCGCGCGGGCTGCCCTTGCCCGAAGGCGCCGGCCTGCACGCGGATTGGCCATACGTCGCGCGGGCTTGGATGGCGGCGGCAGTCCACATGTCGCCAGCCGAGCCACTCCACCGGCACCAGGCCGCCAAAAGCGGAGCGCACGGGCTGGCCGATCCGTAGCGCCTCGACCGGAACTTCGCCGGCATCGGTCGCAATCCGCGTGCCCTGCGCGAAGCAGGCCACCGGGGCGGCCGGGGTGGCGGGGGCGAAAGCCAGGGCATAGCGGTCGCTGCGCGCTGCGGCGGCATCGCCGTGCAGGCGCACGGTGAGGTCGTAGCGGCCGTCATGGCCGGGGGTGACGTCGATCTGCTGCACGTTGCTGCTGGTGCTGGTGCTGCTGGCCAGAATTGTGCCGCTGACGCCGTCGAACAACACGAGGTCGAGAGTGTCGATCGCGTTGGTCGCATCGGCCGCCCAGGTCAGGGTCGCGACGTAGGCTGTGCCGGCGGTGAGGGTGAGCACGTAGTCATGCACCGCGTCCTGCCCGGCGGCGGCGCTGGCGGTGGCGAGGCTCCAGCCGGATGCGGCCAGCGCGACGCCGGGGATCGGCGCGAAGGTGGCTCCCCCCGAGGGCACCGCGCGCATCGCGGTTGGAGCCTGCTCGCCGGCATAAAGCGTCTCCACGCTGGCCAGCACATTGACCACGCCGGCGCCGTAGACCGCGTTGAGCGGCTGATCCGGGGTGGGGGCATAGACGGTGGTGTAGTAGTCCGCCGGCTTGCTCGCACCGTTCAGCAGCAGCGCCTTGATGGTGCGGAAATCGACGGCATCCGACGGGTTCGCCGCGGTGGCGCCTGCTTGCACCAGCAGGGTCGCGGCGCCCGAGACGATGGCGGTGGTGCGGCTGGTGACGGTTTGCGGCGCTGAAATATCGGGCTTCGGCACCCCATCGGCGGCCGGCCCGATCGCCTGCACGGCCGGCCAGGTATCCACGCTGATGACGTTATAGGCGGAGGAGGGCATGCCAGGGGTGCCGCCATTGCCGGCGGCGGCGACGAAGACGGTATTGCCGAGATTCGCCGCGGCATCGAAGGCTGGGTCCACGTCGGCGCCGAGGTAAAGCACGCTGAGGTTCACCACCTTGTCGGGCAGTGCCCCGGCGGCGAGGTTGTTGAGGAAGCCGGCGGCGATGTAGCTGTCGACATGGGCCACCCCCGGCGCCACGCCCTGGGGGGCGCCGAGATAGGGCGTCGGGTTGTAAAAAAAGCCGGCCTGCACGGTGGCGTGGTTGGAGAAGCTGCCGAGCACGCCGTCGTTGTAGGTGAAGCTGCGGAAGAGGCCGTTATAGTAGGTGAGGAAGTGGTCGGCGTTGTTGGCGGGGTGGCCGAGCGAGGCGGGATCGACCTCGAAATCGATGCCGCCCTCGGTGCCGCTGCTGCTGCCCTCGACCTGGCCGACCCTTATGCCGGCGCCGGTGAGCGCGGGGTAGCGGGCGCGCAGCGTGGTGAGGCCGATGATGTCGGCAATCGCGGCGTAGTCCGGCCCGCCGAGGGTGAAGCTCATGTGGCGGCCCGGCCCTCCGCCGAGAGCACGAACATGCGTTCGAGCGGCACCCGCAGCTGGCCGTTCGTGGGCAGCAGGATATCGGCCATGTGGGCCTGCCAGCGCTGGAATACCTCGGCCTCCGGCAGACGGTCCATCGTATGGTCGCGGCGGCGGAGGATGAAGGCGAAGAGCATCCCGTCGGCTGGGTCGAGGTGGATTTCGTAGTGCAGGATGCCGGCGCCGAGCAGGGCCGCGCGCATGTCCGGCCAGATCGCGTCATGCCGGCGCCGGTATTCCGCCTCGCTGCCCGGGCGCAGGCGCAGGCCGAAGGCGATGAATTCGCTGTCGCTCATCCCGCCACCGTTTGCAGCGCCCCGCCCCCACGGGCCGAATGCTGCATCGCCGCCAGCACGGCGACGGTGGCGGCGCCGACCTCGCCGGGGCTGCGGTTCTCGCCGCGGCCCTGGGCGAGGTCCACCAGCGCGTCGATCGGGCCGATGCAGTTATAGACCCAGTCGCCTGGCGCGATGGGCAGGCGCTCGATGCTGGCGGCGGTGTGGATGGCCGCCTCGTCGCGGTCGAGTTCCAGGGTCATCACCCCCGCGGTGCCCGAGATGATCAGGCGCAGCAAGGCGCGCTGGCCCTCGGGCATCCCCGCCGCGCCGCCGAGGGCCGCGCTGGCGCCGCCGGCGAAGCCGATTGTGGCGGCATCCGCAAGGTCGACCGCGCCGGTGCCGGTGCTGCGGGCGGCGACGGTTTCGGGAGCCAGGCCGGTCAGCCACAGCATCAGGGCGATGGAGTGCGACATCTGGCCGTAGGCGAAGCCGCCGCCGCCGGCAGGGTCCTGCCAGGTCATGCTGTCCGGGCGGAACATGGTGGTCTGCCAGCGCGCGAAGCCCAGGCTGCCTTCGAACACCGGGCGGGTGGCGGAGACGAAGGTGCAGGTGATGTGCTCGATCCGCCCGATCACGCCGCCAGCGAGGCGCGCGCGGATGGCGGCGAGATGGGGCAGGTATTGGTAGCCGTTGGCGATCAGCAGATGGCGGCCGAGACGGCGCGCGTGGTCCACGAGGTCACGCGCCTCGGCGGGATCGACGGTCATCGGCTTTTCGCACAGGACATGGGCGCCGGCATCGAGCGCGTCGCGGACATGGGCGTGGTGCAGGCGGTGCGGCGAGGCGACCACGACCACGTCCGGCCGGCGCGCGAGAACGGCGCGATGGTCCTCGGCGGCGAAGGCGAAGCCGAAGGCGTCCCTTACTTTGGCGAGGTCATCGGCGCCGAGGCGGCATACCCCGTCGAGCACCACGTCGCTGCGCCGGGCGAGCGCCGGAATATGGTTTTCGGCCGCGTACCATCCCGCCCCGATCACGGACGCGCGGATCACGGCACGCACCCAAACGGATAAAGTTTTCTTGTTTCTTTTTTTTCAAAAAAAGAAAGCGCTTCCTTTTTGGAAAAAAGAAGCAATGAATTTTTATTCATTGTTCGAGTCCCCAGTCGATGGTCGGGTCGGGGGGCGGGTGGGCGGCGACGAGGGCGCGGGTGTAGGCGT
>CAIYPH010000640.1 GCA_903928045.1 uncultured Rhodospirillales bacterium | reverse complement strand
GCGGCGAGGAAGGCCAGGGTGCTGTCGAGGTCGGCGGGGTCATAGCCCTGCTGGACGATCGCCTCGAGCTGGGCGAGGCCGCCGGCGCTGCCCGACCCGCTGCGCACCGCTTGGGCGGCGCGTCGTGCGGCCTCGCCTTCGAGGATCAGCCGCAGTTCGAACACCTCATGGATATCGCGCAGCGTGACCACGCTTACCACCCAGCCGCGGCGCGGCAGCGCGCGCACCAGGCCCTCATCGGCGAGGCGGGAGAGCGCAGCGCGGATGGGGGCGCGGCCGAGGCCGGTGCGGGCGGCGAGCGCGATTTCACTCAACGTGGCACCGGGGGCGAGGCGGCAGGCGAGGATATCGGCGCGCAGCAGCATGGCCGCGCGATCGGCCAATGGGCTGGCGCTCAGGGCATCGTCCATGCCGACTCCCGCTTGGTGATTTCTAACATGTCAGGTGAATGCCAATCTTGGCGACCGCCGTCAACCGGGATCTCGACGGATCAGCGCGGCGCTGGTAACGCTCGTGCAGGAGGCAAGATGATCACATCCCTATGGATCGCCCTCGGCGGCGCGATCGGAAGTATGGCGCGCTATTGGACCGGCGTGGCGGCCGGACGGATGTGGGGCACGGATTTTCCGTGGGGCACGTTGCTGATCAATGTGGTTGGCAGTTGCATCATCGGCTTCATCGCCACCGTGACGTTGCCGCAAGGCCCCCTGCCCGCCTCCGATAACATGCGGGCCTTGATGATGGCGGGGTTCTGCGGCGGTTTCACCACCTTCTCCGCCTTCAGCCTGCAAAGCTGGGACCTGCTGCGCGCCGGGGACTGGCAGGGGGCGGCGTGGAACGTGGTGGCCTCAGTGGTGCTTTGCCTGCTCGCGGTAATCGCCGGGCATGCGATGGCGATGCGGTTTTACGCGCTGCGCTAGGCGGGCTGGACGAGAAGTTCCAGCAGCGCCTTGAAATCGCTCCCCTCCCCTGTCAGCCCGAGCACGGCCTGCTCGATGTCCGCCGTGCGTGCCGCGCCCAAAGCGGGGGTGGCGAAGGCGCGGAATTTGGCGATGATCTCGCTGGACTTCGCGCGCGGTAACGGGCCGCCTGAGGCGCTGCGGAGCGTGGTTTCCAGCCGTCGATTATCGGTGAGGGTGAGGGCGACGCGGCCGAGTCGTTCGGCGGGATAGGCGGCCTCGGCGACCGGATCGACACGGATGGTGGTGGCGCGGACCAGGCGGCCGATCGCGGGGTCGGCGAAGGCGGGTTCCATCACCTCCTCCACCGTCACCCGTCCGCGTGCCAAGGCGGCGGCGACCGGCCAGGCGAGGGCGTATTGCGCCACCGGCGAGGTTTCCGGCACGCCTTGGTAGAGCGCGGCGGAATAGGCAAAAGTGTCGATCTCGACGCCGCTGATATCTTCTGCGGTGAGGCCGTTTGCGGCGCGCAGGGCGAGGGCGGCGTCGATCGGGGCGTGCGCCCAGCGGCAGACCGGGTAGTTCTTGATGTATTGCGCCGTGGTGAGCCAGGTCGCACCGAGATCGGCCCAGGCGAAGGCGGCGTCAACGAACTCAACCAGGGCAGCGGGGGAGCCGGTGAAGCCCTGCTCGGCGAGGAGCGCGGAGGCGACGCCGGTGGGGGCGCCCCAGGCGGTGCCGTCATGCAGCATCGAGGGGTTGGCGATCTCGCGCATCATCTGGCTGCGCGGGGCGTGATATTCGGCGATGCCGAGCGCCTCACGCAGCACCGGCCGCGACATCGCGCGCAGGCGGGCGAAGATGGCGACGCAGCCCAGCGCGTTCCAGGCGCCGGAGGTGTGGTAATCCGCCGTGGTGGCGTGCAGGGCGGCGGAGGCGCGGTAGGCGGTCTCGTAGCCGATCACCAGCGCGGCGAGGGCATCGCGACCGGAGAGCGCGGTGCCGGCATCGGCGAGGGCGACAAGGGCGGGGAAGAGGGCGGCGCCGGCGTGGCCCTTGGAGGGCTGCCAGCCGTCATGCGCGTCGAGATTGTCGAGCTGGGTGGCCATGGCGAAGGCGGCGCCGGGGAGCGAACTCGGGCG
>CAIYPH010000639.1 GCA_903928045.1 uncultured Rhodospirillales bacterium | reverse complement strand
CGGATGAAAATTTTTTGGTTCTTTTTTTCAAAAAAGAACCCCTTCCTACCCTTCCGCTAGAACCCAAGAATCGCCTTTGCAACAATATTGCGCTGGATTTCGTTCGACCCACCGTAGATCGAGATCTTGCGCCAGTTGAAATAGGTCGGCCCGGTGCCGGCGGCGTATTCGGGGCCGTAGCCGGTCTCGTTGCGTCCGTCCCCTTCGTCCGAGGCCGCGAAGGGCATCACATAGGGGCCGACCAGCTCCATCATCAGCTCCGTGGTGGTCTGCTGGATGGTGGAGCCCTTGAGCTTCAGGATCGAGGAAGCCGGGTTCGGCTTGCCCTTGGCCTGGTTCTTCTCGTCGGCGACGATGCGCAGCTGTGTCATCTCGAGCGCCTTCAGCTCCACTTCGCAGGCCGCCAGCTTCTCGCGGAATTTGCGGTCCTTGATGAGAGCCTCGCCGCCGGAGAACTCGAGCGAGGCCAGCTCGCGGATGCGCTTGAGGCGCGCCTTGGAGGTGCCGACGCGGGCGATGCCGGTGCGCTCATTGCCGAGCAGGAACTTCGCGCAATCCCAGCCGCGATGCAACTCGCCGACCAGGTTCTCGGCGGGGACCACCACGTTGTCGAAGAAGATCTCGTTGACTTCGTGGCCGCCATCGATGGTCTGGATCGGGCGGCGGGTGATGCCGGGGGTCTTCATGTCGGCGAGGATGAAGGAGATGCCCTCCTGCTTCTTCGCCGTCGGGTCGGTGCGGCAAAGCACGAAGATCCAGTCGGCGTGCTGGGCGAGCGTGGTCCAGGTCTTCTGGCCGTTGATCACCCAGGTATCGCCGACGCGCTCGGCCTTGGTGCGGAGCGAGGCGAGATCGGAGCCGGCGCCCGGCTCGGAGAAGCCCTGGCACCACCACACGTCAAGATTGGCGGCCTCGGCGAGGTAGCGCTTCTTCTGCGCCTCGGTGCCGAACTGCGCGATGACGGGGCCGACCATCGAGGTGTTGAAGGCGAGCGGCGAGGGCACGCCGTTCAGCTGCATCTCGTCCTGGTAGATATAGACCTGCACCGGCGTCCAATCCTTGCCACCCCACGCCACCGGCCAGTTCGGCACGGCGAGCCCGTTGGCGTTGAGGATGCGCTGGGCGGTGACGATCTCGTCCTTGGTGAGGTGCTGGCCCTCCAGCACCTTGGTGCGGATCGACTGCGGGATCGCGGTGGTGAAGAAGGTCCGCAGTTCCTGGCGGAAGGCGACCTCTTCGGGGGTGAAACTCAGATCCATGATGATCTCCTTGGAAAAATGAACGCCCCGCGCCGGATGGGCGCGGGCAATGGTGCAATCTGTTTCAGCCGGCCTTGGCCTTCTCTTCGTCCGACAACTCCTTGCGCGAGAGCTTGCCGACGGGGGTTTTCGGCAGCGTCTCGCGAATCTCGATCGCCGCCGGCATTTCGTGCCGCCCGACGCGATCCGCAAGGAAGGCTTTGAGCGCATCGAGCGTCAATTCCGCCGCCCCCGGCTTCAGCGCCACGAACACTTTGGCGGCCTGTCCGCGATAGGGGTCGGGGATGCCGATCACCGCGCATTCGGAAACGTCAGGGTGCTCGTAGACGGCATCCTCGATCATCGCCGGATAGACGTTGAAGCCGCCGGAGATGATCATGTCCTTCTTGCGATCGACCAGATAGAAATAGCCTTGCTCGTCCATGGTGCCGACATCGCCGGTGAGGAACCAGCCGTCGACGAAGGCCTTCGCGTTCTCCTCGGGGCGGTTGTAGTAGCCGGGCGTCACGTTAGGGCCCTGAATGCAGATTTCGCCGCGCTCGTTGGCGCCGAGTTCTTTCGTGGGGTCATCGAGCGAGACGATGCGCATCACGAGGCCGGGCACCGGCAGGCCGATGAAGCCCGGCCGGTAGGTGACGCCGGCGGGGATCAGGGCGCCGACCGGGGAGGTCTCGGTCATGCCCCAGCCGCCGCCGAGCTTGCAGCCGGTGGCGGCCTCGATGCGCACGGCGATCTCGGCCGGCAGCGGGGCGCCGCCGGAGCCGGCGAAGCGGAGGGAGGAGAAATCCCGGCTTTCGAGATCCGGCAGGCCGGCGAGGGCGATCCACATGGTGGGCACGCCGGGGAACACGGTGGCGCGCTTCTTCTCGATGTCATCGAGCGTGGTGGCGACATCGAAGCGCGGCCGCAGCATGATTTCGGCGCCGGCCGAAAGCGCGCGCAGCAGCACGCCGGTGAGCGCGTAGATGTGGAACAGCGGCAGCACGCCGATCAGCTTGTCGCCGGGGCCGACCGAGAAGGCGGCATCCTTGGCGGCGCCCCAGTTGTCGATCATCGAGATCGCCGCGGTGAGGTTACCGTGGGTGAGCATCGCCGCGCGCGGCAGGCCGGTGGTGCCGCCGGTGTATTGCAGGCAGGCGACGTCATCGGGGGTCAGGCCGGGGTCCGCCACGGGATCGCCGCCCTCGAAATCCGCCCAGTTGATGGCGCCTTCCGGCAGCGGCAGGCCGGGCGAGGGGGTGCCCCAGGCCTGGTCCTCACCGACGATCAGCCGATCGGCATGGCCCTCGGCCAGCAGCCGCTCGGCGACTTGCAGCATGCCGGGGATGTTGGAGGCGATCAGGGTGCGGGCGCCCGAGTCCTTCAGCTTGTGCGCGAGCACGCGGGGCGCATCGAGCGGGCTCAGCAGCACCACGCGCAGCCCGGCCTGGAAGGCGCCGAAGAAGGCGATGGGGTGGTAGGGCGTGTTGTGCAAATAGAAGGCGACCGTATCGCCCTTGGCCAGGCCCAGCCGCTTGAAGCCGCGCGCGGCGAGTTCGGCGCGGCGGGCGAGTTCGGTGAAGCTGATCGGCCGATCGCGGAACTCGATCGCCGTGGCGTCGCCGAATTTCGCCACCGCATCGGCGAGCAGTTGTGGCAATGTCGCGCGCAGCACCGGCGCATCCCACCGCACGCCATCGGGGTAGGAAGCCTCCCAGGGGTAAGGCCGCGTCATCGCCATGTCTTGCCGTTCCTCTCCATATCCGGATTTGGGTGGAACGCTTGCCGGTTCCTTGCCACGCCCACGCATATACGCCGAACCGGCGGGCGCCGTCATCATCCCCGAAGCGTTAGGGAAGGAAGCGCTGTTTTTTGAAAAAAGAAGCCAAAATCTCTCGATCCGGTTGCCCACCCGCCTTCATGGGGAGACTCCGAAGCAAACGGATAGAGGTTGGGATTGCCCTAGACTAAGGAACTTCCTGCCCTCACCCCAATGCATTCCCCCACAGCGCCGGAAACTTCCGCGCCAGCCACTGCGCCAGCGCCGCGTTTACCGCCACCGGCGCCTCCTGCGCCATCCAGTGGCCGCTATTGACCACCATCTCGCTGAGATCGGCGCAGGCGCCGCGCATCGGCTCGGCGAGGCGGGAGTCGATGGTTTCGCAGGTGGTGTCGTAAGCGCCGTGCAGGAACAGCACGGGCATGGCGATCTTGCCGTCGTGCTTGGCATGCGCCGCGTAGGCGACATTGCGCGCGTGGTTCATGTACCAGGAATCCGGCCCGAAGAACCCGTTGCGGGTGAGGGCGGCCACGTAGTGCGAGGCGTCCTCCTCGGTGATCACGTCCCCATCGCGCGGCACCGCGGGGGCGCCGGCGCCGGGGCCGAACCAGCCGCCCTGGCGGCGGATCATCGCGGTGCGGCCCGGCTTCTTGCGCCCGGCCGGCGTGCCCTTGCGGAACAACACGTTGACGGTGTTGGCGATATTGGCCTCGAACCCCGCAGTGGCGGCGGGGAAGTTCTCCTCGTAGAAGGCCATGTAGTCCCACTGGCCCAGCGGGAACTCAGCCTCCGGGTAGGTCTCGCGATCGACCAGCGCCAGGAAATTCGCCGGCGCGAACCCCCCGGGCACGTAGGGCACGCAGAGATTGGCAACCCCGTGGCAGCACTCCGGGTGATGCGTCGCGATGCTCCACACCACCGGGCTGCCCCAGTCATGCCCCACCCAGACCGCGCGTTCGTGGCCGAGACTGTCGAGCAGTTCGATCATGTCGGCCACGCTGTGTTGCAGCGCGTAGTCCTCGTGGCGCGGATAGACGGCAGAACGGCCATAGCCCCGCATATCCGGCGCGATGGCGCGGAAGCCGAGCGCGGCGAGCGCCGGCAGTTGGTGGCGCCAGGAGATTGCGAGTTCCGGCCAGCCATGCACGAAAATCACCGGTGTGCCGGTTTCCGGCCCACAGGCGAGATAGGTGGTGGTGTGGCGGGCGCTGCGGGTGACGTGCTCGGTGATGGGGAAATGCATGCGGGCGCTCCGGGATCAGGCGAGGCTGGCGGCATCCCCGCGGGTGCGGGCGATTCTAGCTTCCAGCCGTTGCGACACATAAGACAGCGGCCAACATAGCACGAAGTAGATCAACGCCACCGAACCGAACACGCGGGCCGGCTCGAAGGTGATGGTGTTGATCACCTGGCCGGCGCGGGCCAGTTCGGTGAAGCCCACCAGCGAGGCCAGCGAGGTGCCTTTGATGATCTGCACCATGTAGCCGATGGTTGGCGGGATCATGATGCGGAAGGCCTGGGGCAACACGATCAGCCGCAGAATCAGCGGAAATCGCAGGCCGAGCGAGCGGGCG
>CAIYPH010000638.1 GCA_903928045.1 uncultured Rhodospirillales bacterium | reverse complement strand
GTCCATCGTCACAATCCTCGATACGTCCAAACGATTGAACCTAATATGAACTACGCATATGATTCGCTAATAGAGCCATGACTTTTTTCTACCGAGAGCAAAAAATCTTTGCTCCTTGGCGGGGCGCTGGCCTGGGGGCGGTTGGGCGGGTATCGTGGGCGGGAATCGCTGATGATGGAGGTTCCATGTCGCTACCGGTTGCCGATCCCTGGTTCACCGTGGAAACGGTGGATGAGGGTGTGATCATGCTCACCGAGCCGCATGTGGCGCGGCTGTTGCGGGCGAACCTGTTCCTCGTGCGGGGCACGGAGCGGGATTTGCTGGTGGATACCGGCATGGGGATCGGGCCGCTGCGGGCCGTCGTCGCGGGGCTGACGGAGCGGCCGGTGACGGTGTTCACCACGCATAGCCATCTCGACCATATCGGCGGGCATTTCGAATTCGCGGATCGGCCCATCATCGCGCACCCGGCCGAAGCGGAGCGGCTGGCGCATCCGGCGGGGCCGGTGGGGCTGGCCTATGCCTCGCTCTCGGCGGCGAAGCGGGCGGAGTATCAGGCGGCGGGGTTCGACGTATCGGGCCTGATGATCGATGCGACGCCTTCGGAAGCCTATGACGTGGCCGCGCACCGCTTCCATGGCGCCGTGGCGACGGAGCTGATGGAGGAGGGGGCGGTGATCGACCTCGGGACCCGGCGCTTCGAGGTGCTGCATCTGCCCGGCCACTCGCCAGGCGGCATCGCGCTGTGGGACGCGGCCGACGGGATGCTGATTTCCGGCGATGCGATCTATGACGGCATTCTGATCGACACCACCGACGACGCGGATATCGGGGTGTATCTGCGCACCATGGCGCGGCTGCGGGAGCTGCCGGTGCGGGTGGTGCATGGCGGGCATAAGCGCGCGTTCGGGCGGGCGCGGCTGCATGAGATTATCGATGGGTACGTGGAGAGCCGGAAGGATTTTCGGGCGCCGGTGCCGGAGGGGCCGGGGGTTTCGTTTTGAGGGAAGGGTGTTCTTTTTGTGAACAAAAAGAACCAAAAAAACTTTTTGCTCGCTTCGATGCCGTTGGCTTGGCTGGGCGGAGGGTTGGACGCAAGTTGGAAAAGTTTTTTGGTTCTTTTTTTCAAAAAGGAACCGCTTTCTTTTAGGGGGACGTGATGAAAATCAAGCGTATCGAGCACATCGCCATCGCCGTTGATTCAATGGGGCAATCGATGGATTTGTTCCGCGACGTGTTTGGGCTGGGCGTGGAATATGAGGAGCAGATCGGGCAGACGAAGCTGGCGATGCTGCCGGTGGGGGAGACGTATGTGGAGCTGCTGGAAGGGCAGGGGCCGGACTCCGGGGTGACGAAATGGATCGCCGAGAAGGGGGCGGGGTTGTTTCATATCTGCTTCGAGGTGGAGGACATCGACGCGGCCCTGGCGGAGTTGACGGCGAAGGGGGTGAAGCTGCGCGACGAGGTGCCGCGGATTGGGCATGGCGGCTCGCGGATAGCGTTTCTCGATCCGGCGGGGACCGGGAATGTGTTGATTGAATTGGCGGAATTGGCGGCGGGGCATTGAGGGGGGAGGAAGATAGATTCACCACAGAGGCGGTAAGACGGTGAGGGGCTGTCGGCGATTGTGTATACATTGTTGACACGATGCTTCGGGGTGTGGATGCTGGCGCCCGGAAGCGAGGTTCGGCATGCGGGGTTTGGTGAAGAAATGGGGGAATAGTGCGGCGGTGCGGTTGCCGGCCTCGGTGATGGCGGCGGCACGGTTGTCGGTGGATCAGGCGATCGAAGTGCGCGAGGAAGGCGGGCGGGTGGTGATCGAGCCGATCCGTGAGGCGATTTATGATCTGGCGGCGCTGGTGGCGGGGATCAGCGACGAGAACCGGCACGATGAGGTTCCGTCCGGCGGGCCGATGGGGCGCGAGGCCTGGTGAGCGGGCGCGCCTATGTGCCGGACGCCGGGGATATTGTGTGGTTGATGTTCGACCCGCAGGCCGGCCATGAACAGGCCGTGCACCGGCCGGCGCTGGTGCTGAGCCCGGCACTCTATAATGAGCGGGCGGGGTTGATGCTGTGCTGCCCGGTGACGACGCGGATCAAGTTGTATCCGTTCGAGGTTCGGTTGGGTGGGGAGCCGGCGAGCGTGGTGCTGGCGGATCAGGTGCGGAGCCTGGACTGGCGGGCGCAGGGGGCGGTGCGCAAGGGGCGGGCGAGTGCGGAGGAGCTTGCGGCGGTTCGGGGGAAGGCGCGGGCTTTGTTGGGGTAGGGGCGGTCGCCTTTGGGTCGCGATATCATGCGCGCGTAGGCCTTGCTCGATGAATTGAGGAATGAGGACGATGCCGACCAAAACCCGGCCGTTTGATCCGGCCGCCTATGTCGACTCTGATGAGGCGATTGCGGCTTATTGGACCGATGCGCTGGAGTCCGATGATCCTGGGTTCATTGCCGATGCCATCGGCGTGGTCGGGCGGGCGCGGGGCGTGACGCAGGTGGCACGGCTGTAGCGGGAGGCGCTGTAGCGGACGCTTGGGCAGGGCCGGAACCCGGAGTTGAGCACGTTGCTGCGGGTGCTTGGAGCGCTGGGGCTGAGGCTGTCGGTTCGGCCGGTAGCGGGGTGAGGGGGCTATAGGCGGCCGATCGGATGGAGCGAGGATAGGCGGCGGGCTCCACCCGCCCTACGCTTGCTGATAGGAATGGTCGCCCGGTCTTATGACTATACGATACTGTTGGTTCACGCTGAAGGCGGCGACGGTGTGCTCCGGCAGTGCGATTGATCGGTTCATCGGTGATTTCGTACTTCTATTGGAAGAGTCGCGAGTTTTAGGCCGCCCGACTCAATCTCTATACGCCACACACCAACGGCATCAATGGGGGGTTGGAGGTTGTGGAGAGAGCTTCGCATTTCAACTGGGCTTGTTCCAACCCGCTGGACTTGGAGCTCGTGTCGGATCCTTTCGGTCCCCATGGGGTCTTTGACCCCGGATTTCCCGGATGACATCGTTTTTTCTTGTACCCCCGCGCCGAATCAGTCATGAATATCAGAGGGTTACGCCGGGATTGGAATCGCGAGGATGGAACACCCAACGGGTGAAGCTGATGTCGGGTCTCTGCGGGTCG
>CAIYPH010000637.1 GCA_903928045.1 uncultured Rhodospirillales bacterium | reverse complement strand
TCCACGTCGCCATCGCCGAGCTCGCGGGCAACCAGCGCCTCGCCCGCCAGGTCGGCCGCCTGCTCGATGAATCCTCGCGCATGCTGGTGCTCGGCCTCGCCCGGCGCGACCGCACCCGCGAAATGGCCCATGAGCATCAGGCGCTGCTGACCGCACTCTCTGAAGGCGACGGGCCGGAAGCCGCCGCCATCATGTGCGAACAAGTCGCCGCCAGCCGCGCCATGGTGCTCGCCGCCCTCACCGGCCCGACCTCGCCCCTCGTCGTCTCGGAGTCCCCATGATCACCACCGCGCCTCTCCGCCGCCTGCTCAACGACATCGCCACGGCCGCCGCATCGCCCCGCACCGAGCGCGAACGCCACATGGCCGCGGCGATCGCGCCGCATCTGGGCGATCCCGACCTCTTGCGCGGGTTGGATTGTCCCTGCTGCCCCGACCGCTACACGCGGCACCTCCTACACAATGACCCTCTAGCCGGTTATGCGGCGGTGATCATCGCCTGGGCGCCCGGTCAGATGTCGCCCGTGCATGGCCATCACACCTGGTGCGCCTTCGGGGTGCAGCAGGGCTGGTTGGCCGAGACCTTTTTCCGGCCCGAAGGCGACTGCGCCCGCCCGACCACCTGCATCCCCCGCCGCCCCGGCGACGTCGCCCACGCCGCCGCCGACCCTTCCGCCATCCATCGCCTCGCAAATCTCGGCACCGAGACCGCGCTGTCGCTCCACGTCTACGGCGTCAGCTATGACCGCTTCGGGCAGGGCGTGAACCGGGTCTGGGCGAACTAGCTGGCGTGGTAGACAGGCGCCGGCCCGTAGACCGGCGTCGGGATGCCCTCGAACCGCGCCTTCAACTGCAAGGCAACATAACGCGAATAATGGCGGGACTGGGCGAGATTGCCGCCGTGGAACCATAGCCCCTCCTGCGCGGTCGGCTTCCACATATTGCGCAGCTCGCCTTCCCAGGGCCCCGGGTCCTTCTGGGTGTCGGAGCCGAGGCCCCAGCACTTGCCCACCTTGTCCGCCACTTCCTGCGACATCAGCGCCGCCGCCCAGCCATTCATCGAGCCATAGCCGGTGGCGTAGACGATGAGATCGGCCGGGAGTTCCTCGCCATTGGTGAGGATGACGGACTTCTCTTTCATTTCAGCGATGTTGACGCCGCTGCGCAGGCCGACGGAGCCGTTGGCGACCAGTTCCGATCCGCCGACATCGATATAGTAGCCCGAGCCGCGCCGGGCATATTTCAACGACAAGCCGCTCTCGTCATCGCCGAAATCAAGCTTGAATCCCGCCTTGGTCAGCCGGTCATAGAACTCGGCATCGTCCTGGCGGATCTTGTCCCACACCGGCTTCTGCGCGGCAGGCAGCAGGGCGTAGGGCAGGGAGGCGACGATGAGGTCGGCGTCATCGACGTTGATGCCCTTGCGCAGCGCCGCCTCAGAATAGAGCCCGGCATCGCCATTGCGCCGCAGCGTCGAGGCGCGGCCGACCAGGGTGGAGGAGCGCTGGATCATGGTGACGTTGGCGCCGTGCTCCCACAAATCCACCGCGATGTCATGCGCGGAGTTGTTGGCGCCGACCACAATGCAGTTGCGCCCCTCATACCCCTCGCCGCCGGGATGGGCGCTGGAATGGTGCTGCTTTCCAGCGAAGCGCTCCATCCCCTTGATTTCAGGCATTTCCGGTACGCCGGACATGCCGGTGGCGAGGACCACATGGGCCGGGCGCAGTACGATCTCGCGCCCCTCGCGCTCCACCGTCACCACCCAATTGCCGGCGGCCTCGTCATAGCGGGCGCTCTTGCAGCGCGTCGAGGACCAGTAGTCGAGTTCCATGAGGCGGACATACATCTCAAGCCAGTCGCCCATCTTGTCCTTGGGCGTATAGACCGGCCAGTGCTCAGGGAATTGCATGTAGGGCAGGTGGTCGTACCACACGGGGTCATGCAGGCAGAGCGACTTGTAGCGCTTGCGCCAGGCATCGCCCGGCCGTTCATGCGCGTCGACCACCAGGGACGGCACGCCGATGCGCTTGAGCCGGGCGCCAAGGCCGATGCCGCCCTGCCCGCCGCCGATCACCAGGACGAAGGGCTGCTCGGTGAGGCCCATCGAGGCCTCAGCCTGCTGCCGGCGCTCCAGCCAGGTCTGCCTTCCACCTTTGAGCGCGCCATGGATGACGCCCTCCTCGCGGGTGCGGCCCTGGCGCTCCTCGAAGCCCTTGAGCTCGCGCATGGCGGTGAACAGCGTCCAGCCCTTGCGGTCTTTGAGGCGCACTTGCCCACGGCCGCGGGAGATCGCGGTCTCGAAGGTGAACCACGCCGTCAGCGCGCCACCCTCCTCGGTGGCCGCGCCATCCAGCCGGAAGGCGCCGGGCTGCACGCGCGGCAGCGTCTCGGCCAGCATCGCCGCAATGGCGTCGCGGCCTTCCATCGTCTTGATATTCCAGGTGAAAGCGACGAGATCGCGCCAGTAGCTCTCGGCGCCGAACATGGCCGCGGCGCCGGACGCGTCACCAGCGGCGAGGGCTGCCTCCAGCGCCGATAGCCAGTCCTGGACGATCCGGTTCGAGTCGTGCGTCATCGCGTCGCCATCCCATTGAGCAATTCAGCCGCAGTGTTCCGGCCAAAACGCTGGGGCGCAAGGGGATGGGGCGACGCAGGGGCGCCGAGCGCTTATGCTGGCGGTTCGATGAGGGAGGGAAAGCTCATGATGTTCACTGGTCAGGTCGCCTTGGTCACTGGCGGATCGCGCGGGATCGGCCGCGCCACCGCGTTGGCTTTCGCTGAGAACGGCGCCGATATCGCGTTCTGCCATTTGGCCGATGACGAAAAAGCGGCAGAGACGGCCAATGAAATCAAGGCTTTCGGACGGCGCGTTTTCGTCGCCAGCTTAAATGTGGCTGACATATCAGCGGCACGTCAATTTGCCGGGGATGCCGAGACGGCGCTCGGGCCAATCTCGATCCTGTTCAACAACGCTGGCGCCAATATTCGTAAACCCTTCGAGGAGGTCACCGAGGCGGACTACGACAGCATTCTCGACGTGCACCTGAAGGGCATGTTCTTCATGGCGCAGACCGGCTATCGCGGCATGCTCGCCCGCGGATCGGGCGGTAGCAGCAATGTCGCGAGCCAGCTCGGCATCAAAGGCGGCCCGAATATCGCGGCCTATTGCGCCGCCAAGGCGGGGATCGCCGGTTTCACCCGTGCACTCGCCTGGGAAGCCGCGCCACGCGGCATTCGCGTCAACTCCATCGCGCCCGGCCCGATCGACACGGATCTGGTGCGTCGCAACCCCGTCGAATGGCAGGAAGCCTTCAAGGCGCGGCTGCCGTCCGGGCGCTTCGGCACCCCCGAGGAGATCGCCGCCACCGCGCTGCTGCTGGCCGGCCCGCATGGCGGCTACTACGTCGGCGCCACCCTGTCGCCCAATGGCGGCGACGTAATGTATTGATGCCCCCTTCCCGACGCGGCGACATGCGCTAAACCGGGTCTATGGACGAGAGCAGAAGCGCCGCCCGCCTTTGGTTGCGGGCGCAGACCCGGTTAAGCAGGCCAGCGACCACACTGGTTGCCCTGTACGGTACGCTCGCCGCCGCCGCCAGCCTAGCCGGCGCTGGCTGCGCTGCATTGGCTCTTGCCGCAGCACTTTCGGGAAACGGGCTCGACTATCGCGCGATGGCTGGCTTCGCCGCGTCGGCAGTCGCACAGGCCGGGTGCACAATCCTCACCGAACGGTGCGCCTTCAATGCCGGAGCCACTACCCGGCGGCGGCTGCGCAGTGACGCCATGGCGCGCCTCCTCGCGGCCGGACCAGCGATGCTCCGGTCAGCACATTCCGGCACCCTCGCGGGGATCGTGATTGATCGGATCGAGGCGGTTGATGGCGTGTTCAGTCGCTGGCTACCGGCTGCGGTGCTGGCCCTTGTAGTTCCGGCCGCGATTGGCGTCGTGGTCCTTCTGCTTGATCCTGTTGCCGGGCTAGTGCTGCTGGGTGCTGGATTACTTGTGCCGGTGAGTATGGCGCTGTCCGGGCTCGGCGCGGCCGCAGCGGCACGCGGCCAGTTCGCCGCCTTGTCTCGGCTACAAACGCGGTTTCTTGATCGTGTCAGCGGCATCGCAACCATTGTGTTGGCAGGCCAGACCGAGGCCGAGGCCGAGGGGTTGCGCCGATCCGCCGACGAACTCCGGCGGCGCACCATGCGTGTGCTGCGGGTCGCATTCCTCTCGTCTGCTGGGCTCGATGCCGCCGCTGCCGTCGCGCTGGTGGCCATCGCGCTGCGTTTTGGATCGCATTACACCGATGGCACGCTTGGCTCGATTCCTGCTGCGCTGTTCATCCTGCTCGCGGTACCGCAATTCTTCGCACCGCTGCGCAGTTTTGCAGCGGCCTATCAGGAGCGAATGCACGGAGTCGTCGCCGCTGAGGCGCTGGTCGGCCTACCCCTGCTGCCGGCGCCCGCGAAGCCGCTTGAGGTACGCACCGTCGCGGCGCACGGGATCACCATCGATTTTCTCGACGTGTCACTGTCTTGGGACCCGGACCGCGGCAAGGCCCTGGATGGCGTGACGTTTCGCATCCCGGCAGGGCAGGTCGTGATCCTCGCGGGCCCATCCGGAGCGGGAAAAACCAGTATCATGGAGATATTGCTCGGTTTCGTTCGGCCCGACTCAGGGCGAGTGACGTTCAATGGTGCGGATATCGCGACCTTGGTGCCACAGGCGCTCTCCCGCCTGACCGCCTGGGTCGGCCAGCGGCCGGTTCTGTTCGCGGCGTCGGTGGCCGAGAACATCCGCTTCGCGAAGCCGGAGGCGAGCGATGACGAGGTGGATGCCGCAGCCGAGGCGGCGCGGGTGACGGATTTCGCAATCCTGTTGCCGCAGGGGCTCGACACGGTGATCGGCGAAGGCGGTTACGGGCTCTCGGGCGGTCAAGCCCAGAGGATTGCGATCGCGCGGGCTTTCCTCAAGGACGCGCCCATCCTTTTGCTGGACGAACCGACTGGGCATCTTGATCCATCGACCGAGGCTGACGTGCTCGAAAGTCTCAAACGCCTGACGATAGGTCGGACTACCCTGTTGGCGAGCCATGCAACTGCGGCCCATGTGTTCGGCTCCCGGCGGGTCGATCTGCGTGGCGGGCGGGTGGTAGGCGCGCGGGGGGCGGCATGAGCGCGCTGCTGCGGATCATCGGCCTCTGGCGCGGCCATTGGCCGATGCTGGCATTCGGCGTGGTCGTCTCGATTGCTGCGCTGTTGACGATGGTCGCCATGATGTCGCTGTCCGGTGCGATGGTGATCTCGGCGGGCGCTATGCTGGCCGCGCCGTTGCTGGTTCGAATGCTGGGCCCAATGCGCGTTTTCCTGCGCTATGCCGAGCGTCTGGTGACGCATGACGCCATGTTCCGGGCGCTCTCCGATCTGCGGGTTTGGTTCTTTCGCGGTCTCGCCCGTGGGGCGGCAGGGGGCATCGGCTATCGACGCTCCGCCGACCTGTTGGCGCGACTGGTCAATGATGTCGATGCACTCGACGGCATTTATCTCCGCATCATAGTGCCCTTCGCTAATGCGGTGATCCTGTTGCCAATACTGGCGTGGCAGGTCGGACGCAGCAGCGTTTGGCTCACGGCGGTATTGGTCGTGTTGCTTGCCGTCGCCGCATTCTATTTGCCATGGCGGGCGGCCCTGGCTGCACGAGAGGTCGGCGGCCGGGTGAGCACAACGATCAGTGCACTGCGCGTGGCGGTTTTCGATACGCTGACCGGGCTGCGCGAGGTCCGCGCCTTTGCCGCCGAGGGCCGGATGCTGGCGATGATCCAGTCGCGCGAGGCGGCGTTGTTCTCGGCCCAGCACGAGGTTGCAGTTCGTGCGGCCGTGGCGCAGGCCGGTGTTCTGCTGTGCACCCAGGCGGCTATGCTCTCCATCATCGTCGCCACCGCCTTCCAACCGGGGATCGCGGTCATGGCCTTTCTGGCAGTGGCGGTGTTTGACCCGATCGCCGGACTCGCGCGTGCCGGCGTGCTGGCGGGGCAGGCAATGATGGCTTCTGCGCGCATTGTCGAGGCGACCGAAACGATTGCCGAGGACCGGGACCCGGTGACGCCCGCTGCCCTTCCTCGCGGTACTGCGCTGCGCTTCGAAGCCGTCCATTTCCGCTGGCAGCCCGACCGGCCAAATGTCTTTGACGGACTGACCTTCGAAGTTCCCGCGGGCAGCCGGGTGGCACTGCTCGGCCCGTCCGGCAGCGGCAAGTCGACCCTGGCGGCGCTCGTCCTGCGGATCGCGCGGCCGCAATCAGGCCGCGTGTTGCTCGGCGGCGCGGATATCGGGGCACTCGCCGCGGCGGATTTGCGCGGGCGCGTCGCCTATCTGTCGCAGACAACCCATCTGTTCGACGACACGATACGCGCTAACCTCCTGCTGGTCCGACCGGACGCCACCGAGGACGAACTGTGGTCCGCACTCGATGCGGCGCGAATTGGCGATCTTGTTCGGGGTCTTCCGGGCAGGATCGACACCTGGGTCGGTGAGGGGGGAACTCGATTTTCGGGCGGGCAGAGACGGCGCCTTGCGCTGGCCCGCACGTTGCTGTCAAGGGCGCCGATTCTGATTCTCGACGAACCCTGTGCTGGGCTCGATGCGGATACTGAACGGGCCTTTCTGCAGACGTTGAACGAAACCGCCTCGGGCCGAACGCTGATTTTGATTGCCCATCGCCTAACCGGCGTTGAGCGATTCGACCGGATCTGGCGGCTCTCCGAAGGCCGCGCCACGGCTGCGGCGGGGTAGCCGAGCCGGTTAGGCGGCCAGACTGGCAGTCTTGGCGGCATCCCTAGGCCGCGTTATGGTCCACTCAACGAATCCACAGGGGGCTGCAGTACCATGAATGATCCGGACCCATCCCGCGCTCATCCCATCCGGTGGCTGCTGTTGCTGCCCATCATCACCATGCTGTGGGTCCCGTCGTATAATGCGATCGAACCTGTGCTGGGCGGTATGCCGTTTTTCTACTGGTATCAATTGCTGTGGGTGCTGCTCGGCGCGGCAATCATCGGCGTCGTTTACCTTGTCGAACACCGCTAGGGGACGTCGTCATGCGCCTCAACATCACCGCATTGGTTGTCTTCGTCGTCCTGTTCCTGTTCATCACCTGGCTCGGGTTCATTGCCGCGCGCTGGCGCCGTGGTGATCTTGATCTTCTGCACGAATGGGGGCTGGGTGGGCGCCGATTCGGCACCATCGTGACCTGGTTCCTGATCGGCGGAGATCTCTACACCGCCTACACCTTCATCGCGGTGCCAGCTCTGCTTTACGGCGCTGGTGCGCTTGGGTTTTTCGCGGTTCCCTATACCGTGATGATCTATCCGCTGCTCTATGTTGCTTTTCCGCGGTTGTGGAAGGTGGCGCATGCGAATGGCTACGTCACTGCGTCGGACTATGTGCGCGGCCGCTTCAACAATCGTTGGCTTGCTCTGGCAGTAGCGATCACCGGCATTGTCGCGACCATGCCCTACATTGCGCTGCAGCTGGTCGGTATCCAGGTTGTCATCGGAGCGATGGGCGTCGAGACATCCGGCTTTTTCGGCGATCTGCCGCTGATCATCGCCTTCGTAATCCTTGCGGCGTTTACCTACAGCTCCGGCCTGCGCGCGCCGGCGATGATCGCAGTGGTGAAGGATGTGTTGATCTACGCCACCGTGCTGGCGGCGATCATCATCATTCCCTGGCAACTCGGCGGCTTCACGAAGATATTCGCGGCGGTGCCCACCGCCAAGCAATTGCTGGCCACCCCGCCCGCGGGTTCCGGCGGCGCCATCACTGGCTACGCCACACTGGCCTTCGGTTCAGCACTGGCGCTGTTCCTTTATCCGCACTCGCTCACCGGCATCCTAGCGTCGCAGAACGGCGGGGTAATACGGCGCAATGCCGCCTTGCTGCCTGCCTATTCGCTGCTGCTCGGCCTGCTGGCGCTGCTTGGTTTCTTTGCCATCGCCGCCGCAGTGTCTACCACACCTGAGCTGATGCCGGGCTTCAAGGCCTACGGCAACAACTTCGCCATCCCCGCCTTGTTCCTGAAGTCCTTCCCCGACTGGTTCGTCGGCGTCGCATTTGCGGCGATCGGCATCGGCGCATTGGTCCCGGCCGCTATCATGTCGATTGCGACGGCTAATACTTTTACGCGCAACGTATGGCGTGAATTTTTCCGCCCTGACGCCACCGACGCCCAGGAAAGCAAGATGGCGAAGGTCTCGTCGCTGGTGATCAAGTTCGGCGCCCTGGTGTTCGTGTTCTTCGTGCCGTTCCAGTATGCTCTCTATCTGCAAACCCTCGGCGGTATGTGGATGATCCAGGTTTTGCCGGCGGTCCTGCTATCGCTTTACTGCCCATTCTTTGGCGGCCGGGCGATGCTGATCGGCTGGGCGGTGGGAACGGTTTCAGCGACTTGGCTGGCCATTGCCAACGGAGTGGCGCCGATCTACGCCTTCAACGTTTTCGGCTACACTTTCCCCTGTTATATCGCGGTTGCGACGCTGGTCCTGAACATTGTGGTGTCCGCTGTATTGTCGCCGCTGCTGCGCGGTTCGGAACCGCATGAGCGGGATGTGATCGCGGTAAAGTAAGGGAAGCGGTTCGTTTTTGAGAGAAATAGCGCGGAAATGTTTGTCCCACCGGCTTTATGCTCTTCGCGAAG
>CAIYPH010000636.1 GCA_903928045.1 uncultured Rhodospirillales bacterium | reverse complement strand
GTTCACAAAAAGAACGCCCTCAACCGCTCCAGCGTCGCTCCACTGGCCCAATCGACAGCCCCCTCCACCCGCGCCACCTCGCGGCCCGTGCGGTCGATGATCAGCGTCGTCGGCAACCCCCGCGCGCCCCAGGCCCGCGCCGCCATCCCCTTCGGGTCCAGCCACACCGGCAGCGCGTCGATCCCGTGCTCGGCGTAGAATTTCCGCACCACCGGCGCCCCCCCGCGATCCGACGACAGCGCCAGCACCGCGACCCGATCCCCCGCCAACGCCCGCGCCATCGCCTGCAAGGCCGGCATCTCGGCGACGCACGGCACGCACCAGGTCGCCCATAAATTGATCACCAGCCCCTGCCCGGCGAAATCCGCAATCCGCCGCTCCGCGCCATCGGCATCCAGAAACGCCGCATCGGCCGGCGCCGCCGGCGCCTCGTTCGCCCGCAGCCCCGCCAGCGACTGCAACGGCGGCGCCTCCGCGGCGGCCAGAGTGACGATCGCCGGCGCCGGTTTGCGGAACAGCGCCGCCGCCGCTAGGGTCCCGCTCGCGGCGATCGCCGTGGTGGCCAGGATCGCACGTCGCGTGATGGGCTGCATCTCAACCTCCAAATCCGGACGTCCCGCGTGAGCGAAACCCCCAACCTGCACAAATCGGACCTGCGTAATTCCGACGCCAATCAACAATGGGGCGGTCGCTTCGCCGCCGGCCCATCCGTGGTGATGCAGGAGATAAATGCCTCGATCGGCTTCGATCGCAAGATGTGGCGCCAGGATATCAGGGGCTCGCTGGCGCACGCCGCCATGCTCACCAGGCTCGGCATCCTCACCATACAGGACCAAACCGACATCGCCGCCGGCCTCGCCGCCATCGCCGCCGACATCGAGGCCGGCCGCTTCGCCTTCGACGAAACCCTCGAAGACATCCACATGAACATCGAGGCCCGCCTCACCGAACGCATCGGCGATGCCGGCCGCCGCCTCCACACCGGCCGCAGCCGCAACGACCAGGTCGCCACCGATTTCCGCCTCTGGGTGCGCGATGCGATCGACGGGCTCGACGCCCAGCTCGCCGACGTCATGCTGGCCATGGCCGAACGCGCCGCCACCTTCGCCGACGCCGTCATGCCCGGCTTCACCCATCTGCAAACCGCCCAGCCCGTCACCTTCGGGCACCACCTCCTCGCCTATGTCGAGATGCTCGCGCGCGACCGCGGCCGCCTCGCCGATTGCCGCAAGCGCCTCAACGAATGCCCCCTCGGCTCCGCCGCCCTCGCCGGCACCTCCTTCCCGCTCGACCGCGACATGACCGCCCGCGAACTCGGCTTCGACCGCCCCACCGCCAACTCCCTCGATGCCGTCTCCGACCGCGATTTCGCCCTCGAATTCCTCTCCGCCGCCGCCATCTCCGCCATGCACCTCTCCCGCCTCGCCGAGGAGATCGTCATCTGGTGCAGCGCCCCCTACCGCTTCATCCGCCTGTCCGATGCCTTCACCACCGGCAGCTCCATCATGCCGCAAAAACGCAACCCCGACGCCGCCGAGCTCGTCCGCGCCAAAACCGGCCGCATCAACGGCGCCCTCGTCGGCCTGCTCACCGTCATGAAAGGCCTCCCCCTCGCCTATGCGAAGGACATGCAGGAGGACAAGGAACCCGCCTTCGACGCCGCCGACGCCTGGGCCCTCTCGCTCGCCGCCATCGCCGGCATGGTCCGCGACATGACGCCCGATACCGCCCGCATGCGCGACTTCGCCGGCTCCGGCTTCGCCACCGCGACCGATCTGGCGGACTGGCTGGTCCGCGTCCTCCGTCAGCCCTTCCGCAGCGCCCACCACACCACCGGCCGCCTCGTCGCCATGGCCGAAGCCCAGGGCGTCGACCTCGCTGGCCTCACCCTCGCCGACATGCAATCCGTCGAGCCCGGCATCACCGATGAAATCTTCGGCGTCCTCACCGTCGAAGCCTCCGTCGCCTCGCGGCGCAGCTACGGCGGCACCGCCCCCACCAACGTCGCCACCCAGGCC
>CAIYPH010000635.1 GCA_903928045.1 uncultured Rhodospirillales bacterium | reverse complement strand
TGTGGAACTCATCCGCATGGTGCTCGCCGGGGCTCGCATAGATGTCGAACTGCACCGGCAGGTTGTTGCCGGTGTTGACCTCCTCGTACATCGAGAGCGGCGCATTCTGCGAATAGCGCAGATTGGTCTCGGTATAGGTGCGCGCGACGCCCCAGGAGATCGCCTCCTCCTCGTCGCCTTCCACCCACACGCGCTGGCCCTTCTTGCCGAACACGATGGCCGTGCCGGTATCCTGGCACATCGGCAGCACGCCGCCGGCGGCGATCGAGGCGTTCTTCAGCAAATCGAGCGCGACGAAGCGGTCATTCGAGGAGGCCTCGGGATCGTCGAGGATTTTTGCAAGCTGCGCCAGATGAGCCGGTCGCAGCAGGTGGTTGACCTCATGGATTGCCGCGAACGTCAGTTGGCTCAGCGCGTCCGGCGCGATCTTCAGCACCGTGCGCCCCTCGACGGTGATGGTCGAGATCCCCGCGATATCGAGCTTGCGATAGGGCGTCGGGTCCTCGCCCAAGGGGAACATCGGGCTGTAGAGGAAATTGGCGGGGCGGGCGGGAGCGTCCATTGCGGTATCTCAGCTACTGGTGGGCGGGCGGCGGCGGAAGGCGTCGAGGCTGCCGACCTGCGGCCCCTCGGTCTTCGGCGGCTCCGGCGTGGGCTCGGGCGGCGGCGGCTCGGGCTCCGGCGCGGGAGCCGCCTGGGCCGTGACGTTGAAGCGCATACCATGCCGCACGTATGGATCGGCAAACGCCGTCATCGCCGCGAACGGAATCCTGAGCGTCGCCGGCACCCCGCCGAACGACAGCCCGATGCTCATCAGCCCCGCCGCCTCATCCACCACCAGGTCCCAGAACTGGTGCTGCACGACGATCGTCATCTCCTCCGGATACTGCGCCTTGAGCCGCGCCGGGATCGACACGCCCGGATGATCCGTGCGGAACGTGATGTAGAAATGATGCCCGCCCGGCAAACCCTGGGAGGCGGCATGCTTCAACGCCTGCGCCACGACATGGCGCAAGGCATCCTCCATCCACTCATCATAGGGCAGAAGGCTCTCAGGGGGGCGATCCGTCTCGTCTTCCATCACGCTATCCGGCTGTCACGATCCCTCATCTAGCGCCTGGGGGGCAATCGGGGAAGGGAGGAAGCAAGGCGGGGGCTCCGCCCCTCGACCCCGCTAAGGGCAGTGGCCCTTAGAACCCACTCGTTTAAGAGGGTTCTGGTTGCAGGAGGGGGCCAACTCGCTGGTTGCAACATCGGAGTAGGCCCCCTCCTGCAACCAGAACCCACTTAAACGGATGGGGGTCTGGGGCCTCAGGCCCCAGCGGGGTCGAGGGGCGGAGCCCCCGTCTTCCTTCCTTGCCCTGAGCCTGACCGGCGACGGGAGCTTACGTCGAGGGAGAAGGCCATGAAGCCGAGGACGTTGTTTGACAAGGTGTGGGATGCGCATGTGGTGGAGCAGCTGCCGGATGGCACCTGCGTGCTCTACATTGATCGGCATCTCGTCCATGAGGTGACGAGTCCGCAGGCGTTCGAGGGGCTTCGACTTGCCGGGCGGAAGGTGCGCCGGCCGGATGCGACGATCGCGGTGGCTGACCACAACATCCCCACCATGGGCCGTGCCCAGGGCATCGTGGAGGAGGACAGCCGCATCCAGGTCGATACGCTGGAGCGCAATGTCGCTGAATTCGGCGTGCCCTATTTCCCCATCCTCTCCCCCCAGCAGGGCATCGTCCACATCATCGGGCCGGAGCAGGGCATTTCCCTCCCCGGCACCACGATCGTCTGCGGCGACAGCCACACCTCCACCCACGGCGCCCTCGGCGCGCTCGCTTTCGGCATCGGCACCTCCGAGGTCGAGCACGTGCTCGCCACCCAGACCCTGCTGCAGAAGCCGGCCAAGAACATGCTGGTCCGCGTCGATGGCGCCCTCCCCCCGGGCGTCACCGCGAAGGACATCGTGCTCGCCATCATCGGCAAGATCGGCACCGCCGGCGGCACCGGCCACGTCATCGAATACGCCGGCGAGGCCATAAGCTCGCTCGACATGGCCGGCCGCATGACGGTCTGCAACATGTCGATCGAGGCCGGCGCCCGTGCCGGCATGATCGCGCCCGACGAGACCACCTTCGCCTACGTCGCCGGCCGCCCCTACGCCCCCAAGGGCGCGGCGTGGGACCAGGCGCTCGCCTGGTGGAAGTCCCTCCCGTCCGACGAAGGCGCCCATTACGACAAGACCGTGGTGCTGAACGCCGCCGACATCGTGCCCATGGTCACCTGGGGCACCAACCCCGAGGCCGTCGTGCCGATCACCGGCAGCGTGCCCAACCCCGCCGATGAGGCCGATGAAGGCCGCCGGGTGCAGCTGGCCCGCATGGTCGAATACATGGGCCTCTCCGTCGGCCAGAAGATGACCGACCTCAAGATTGACGTCGTCTTCGTCGGCTCCTGCACCAATGGCCGCATCGAGGACATCCGCGCCGCCGCCGCCGTCGCCAAGGGCCGCAAAGTCGCCCCCGGCGTCCGCGCCATGATCGTGCCCGGCTCCGGCATCGTGCGCGATCTCGCCGAGGCCGAAGGCATCGACAAGGTCCTCATCGAGGCCGGCTTCGAATGGCGCGAGCCCGGCTGCTCCATGTGCCTGGGCATGAACCCCGACAAGCTCACCCCGGGCCAGCGCTGCGCCAGCACCTCGAACCGCAATTTCGAGGGCCGCCAGGGCCCCGGCGGCCGCACCCACCTCGTCTCGCCCGCCATGGCCGCCGCCGCCGCCATCGCCGGCCACCTCGTCGACCCCCGAGACTTCGCACGACCGGAGTTCAACTGATGGACGCCTTCACCAAGCTGACCGGCATCGCCGCCCCCCTGCCGCTCGCCAATGTCGATACCGACAAGATCATCCCGGCCCGCTTCCTCAAAACCATCAAGCGCACCGGCCTCGGCGTCCACCTGTTCGACACCCTCCGCTATGACGCCGAGGGCAAGGAACGCGGCGATTTCGTGCTCAACCAGGAGCCTTACCGCAAGGCCGAGATCCTCATCGCCCACGAGAATTTCGGCTGCGGCTCGTCGCGCGAGCACGCCCCCTGGGCGCTGCTGGATTTCGGCATCCGCTGCGTCATCGCCCCGGATTTCGCCGACATCTTCCACACCAACACGTTTAAAAACGGCATCCTCCCCATCAAGCTGTCGCGCGAGATCTGCGACCAGCTGATGGAAGACGCCAAACTCGGCGAAAACGCCCGCATCACCGTTGACCTCGAAGCCCAGGTGGTCGTCCGCCCCAACGGCGAGCGAATCCCCTTCGAGATCGACCCCTTCCGCAAACACCTCCTGCTCAACGGCCTCGACGACATCGGCCAAACCCTCCAGCACGCCCCCTCGATCGACCGCTACGAGGCCCGCCAATCCCCCGACAAAGCCTGGATGCCCGCCATCGCCGTCTAGTCGGGCGCCAACCAACGCCCCACCGGGACTAAAGTCTTTGCGCTTCTTTTTCTTCAGAAAAAGAAGGCTCTTCCTTCTTTCCTAAGAGGACCGCCCAAATGGCTGCCAACAAGAAGCTCCTCGTGCTCCCCGGCGATGGCATCGGCCCCGAGGTGATGCGCGAGACCATCCGCGTCATCGACTGGATGGACCGCAAGCGCCGCGCCTCTTTCGACCTGCAGGACGACGTGGTCGGCGGTGCGGCGATCGACCAGAAGGGCACGCCGATCACCGAGGAAACCGTGGCCCGCGCCAAGGCGGCCGATGCGGTGCTGTTCGGCTCCGTCGGCGGCCCGAAATGGGAGAAGCTCGGCTTCGACATGCGCCCCGAGCTCTCCATCCTCACGCTCCGCCGCGAGCTCGGCCTGTTCGCCAATCTGCGCCCCGCGATCGTGCTTGATCCGTTGGTGAACGCCTCCACCCTCAAGCCCGAGGTGGTGCAGGGGCTCGACATCATGATCGTCCGCGAGAGCACCGGCGGCATCTATTTCGGCGAGCCCCGCGGCATCGAGACCCTGGCCGATGGCAGCCAGCGCGGCATCAACACCGAAGTCTACACCACCATGGAGATCGAGCGCGTCGCCCGCGTCGCCTTCGAACTCGCCCGCAAGCGCCAGCGCCGAGTCTGCTCGGTCGAAAAGGCCAACGTCATGGAGTCGGGCCTGCTCTGGCGCCAGGTCGTCACCAAGCTGGCCGCCGCCGAATACCCCGATGTCGAACTCAGCCACATGTATGCCGATAACTGCGCCATGCAGCTCGTCCGCAACCCCCGCCAGTTCGACGTCATCGTCACCGGCAATCTCTTCGGCGACATCCTCTCCGACCTCGCCTCCATGCTCACCGGCTCGCTCGGCATGCTCCCCTCGGCCACCCTCGGCGCCCCCGACGCCTCAGGCCGCCGCCACGCGCTCTACGAGCCCATCCACGGCTCCGCGCCCGATATCGCCGGCAAGGGCGTCGCCAACCCCCTGGCACAGATGCTGAGCTTCGCCATGCTGCTGCGCTACTCCTTCGACATGGAGGAGGATGCGGCACTGATCGAAAAGGCCTGCACCAACGTGCTCGCCAGCGGCCTGCGCACGCCCGACGTCATGGCCCCCGGCTGCGCCAAGGTCGGCACCTCGGTCATGGGCGAGGCCGTCCTGCGCGAGCTCGACAAGCTCGCGACCTGAAGGCACCGATCGGGTCGGCCGAAAACCACCGGCCGATCCTCCCTCCCATGCGCTGAAGGTATTGCTACAGTTCGGTTCATCGACTACACAGCGCGCTCTCTGCTGCACCCGTAGCTCAATTGGATAGAGCACCAGACTACGAATCTGGGGGTTGGAGGTTCGAGTCCTTCCGGGTGCGCCAGTGATTTCAATCGCTTAGGCGATTTTCATTCTCCCAGCGAAAATTCGAATTTGTGACGCGGACTCCCTGCGGACTCCATGAGCGTTAGCGGCTTCCGACACCGCCGCCGGTAGCCTCTAGCCCGAGGGCATCGACACCGCGCCAGGGCCTCGACCACGGCCCCCGGCCCGGTCGAGGGCATCACCAGCTCGACCCCGCGCCAGGCGCTCCACCCGTCGCCACTGGCGAGGCTGAGGGCGGCCCCGATCGCCACCACGCCAGGGCCTCGACCACGGCCCCCAGCGAGGCCGAGGGCATCACCAGCTCGACCCCGCGCCATGCGCTCCACCGCCGCCACTGGCGAGACTGAGGGCACCGCCGATCGCCACACGCCAGGGCCTCGACCACGGCCCCCCGCGAGG
>CAIYPH010000634.1 GCA_903928045.1 uncultured Rhodospirillales bacterium | reverse complement strand
GAAAAAAGAAGCAAAAAACTTTTATTAGTTTGGAGTCAGTGGGTTGGCGGGTTTTGTTGCTAAATCGGAACGAATTGGGCGTGCTTGTGCGGGGCGGGCCAGGGGGGTGTTGTTGGCGGGGCGCGGGGGGCATGGCGTGTGGTGCCGGGTTGAGATTGGGCGGCGCGGGGGTGCGAGGCGGTTCCGGGGACGGGGATGACGGCGTTCGGGCGCGGCTCGGGCGTGAGTTGGGTGGTTTCGTCCGAGGCCTGTTCGGGGGCGTTGAGCGCGGCTTCGAGGGCGGCGACGTAGCGCTCGATGTGGCGCAGCGTTCTGGCGTGGGCGCGGCGGATGGGGTGGCGGGGGGCGAGGGCCGAGATATCCCCGAAGAGCGCATCCAGCATGGCGCGCAGAATCGCCCCGATCGCTTGCGCGAGGGCGGACGCGGCGTCCATTGCGGGGGCGGGCGGGGATTGCATGGGGGCTCCTGGGTTGATTGGGGAATATAGGGGGTTTCGCGCCTGAGATCAAGGTAATTTATCGTATCATAAAATTAACTTCCTGTAACCTTGATGTTTCTTAGCATTTAGTCCCTTAGATGGAGGTCGAACCGGAAGAGGGGCGCGGCCCTAACGCTTCCTGGAGCGTTTCTTGGCAAATTTGAGTGCTTTGAGCATGTTGTCCTTGCCGTAGACGTTGAGTCCATTGTCGATGAGGTGAGCGATGTGCGCGAGGTCGCTGACTTGGGTGTTGCTGAGATAGAGGTTTTTCAGGTTAGCGAGTCCTGCGATGTGCGCGAGGTCGCTGACTTGGGTGTTGCTGAGAGAGAGGTGTCGCAGGTTAGCGAGTCCTGCGATGTGCGCGAGGTCGCTGACTTGGGTGTTCCTGAGATGGAGGTATTGCAGGTTAGCGAGTCCTGCGATGGGCGCGAGGTCACTGACTTGGGTGTTTTGGAGAACGAGGTCTTGCAGGTTAGCGAGTCCTGCGATGTGCGCGAGGTCGCTGACTTGGGTGCTGCCGAGATCGAGGTATCGCAGGTTAGCGAGTCCTGCGATGTGCGCGAGGTCGCTGACTTGGGTGTTGCCGAGGCCGAGCTTCCTGAGGTTGAAACATCCGGCGAGCGGAGCAAGCCGGCGGAATTCCGCTTCCCCATCAAGGATCATTTCCCTAATAAATGGTAACCACGGGCGCGGCGGGGCGGTGCCGGCGAGGATCATGGCGCGAGCCTCGTCTTCGTCGAAGCCAGGCGGGGGGGGAATGGTGACGCCGTCTGGAGTGCGGGTGTTGGGGCCGATGATGTAGGTGGTGGGGGAGAGGGCGATGTCGGTGTTGCGCAGGTCGGCGCCGGTGAAGTCGAAATCGGTGAGTGTCTCGCCGCGGAAGCGGACGCCGCGGAAATTGGCGTGGCGGAGATCCTTGAGGGGATCGAGGCCGGCGGCTTCGAGGTGGGCGCGGAAGCTTGGCTTGGCCGTTTTGAGGACGGCGGCGATGGCGCGGCGGGTGGTGGGGGGGAGGTGGGGGGCCATGGCGGGTCAGAGCGGGTCCGGTTTCCGGCGCAGGGTGGCGCGGGCGAGGATGGGGCGTTGGGTGTGGGTGCTGCCGAGGGCGCGCTCGATGAGGAGGTTGACCAGGGCGTCCTTGGTGGCGGGATCGACGGCGTCGGCGGCTGAGGGGTCGAGCGGGGTGACGTGGAAGCTGCGGGTGCCGGTGTGGATGGTGACGGCGAGGTCGTCCTCGCCTTCGGCGCGGCGGACGACTTCCATGAGGGGGGCGCCGTCGAGCGGGTCGCCGTGGAGGGGTTCGCCTTTGCGGGGGCCGGTGATTTTGATACCGCCGGCGATGCGTTCGATGTGGCGCGGGGCGGCGGGCTCGGGCTGGCCGCCGTGTTCGGCGGGGCGGTAGGCGGCGGACTCGAGCGTGGCGACGGCATCGCGGACGGAGATGGCGAAGCCATCGGAATCATATTCGATGGTGCCGAAGATGAGGGTGGCGTTGAGTTTGAGGCCGCGGTTGGTGGGGTCCGGGTCGTGGAGGCGGAATTCGACCAGGGATTCCTCGGCGTGGGATTCGGTGGCGATCCAGGGGGCGCCGATCTTTTCGCCGCTCTTCGGGGTGGGTTGGGTGAATCTGGTTTTGAAGTCGGGGAGGGGGAGGGCGAGCCAGCCGAGTTGGAGGGGGATTTGGTCGTCGTTGAAGGCGTTCACGAGGCGGCCTTCCATGCCTGCTGGCAGCGTTGTGCCTGACAGGTCCGTCGCGTAGCCGAAGAGTTGCGAGATGCGGGACGGCTGGAGCTCGAGCTTTCGCGCGACAGCGCCGTGATTGACGAGGTTCCCGCCGCGCGCATTGGCAAGCTCGCAGAGGTAATTGAGCTTGCTGTGGGGCGTCGAGATCGTTGCTTCGCGTGAGTCGGCCATGACGGGCTCCGTCGGTTGCGGGACGACGGGTTGTAGTATGCCGGCGTTTTGGCACGAACGGAAATGAACTGAACTGGATTAAACCCGGCCTTCCAGCGTTTAGCCTGGGGGCGCTCGGGTTGCCTTGGGTTCAGAAAATCTCTTCAGCTGACCAGGGGGCTGAAATGCGTCACGGCTTGGTTCGCCGACGCGCCAATTGAGGCGCCGGATGGGACCAAGGAGCGAGACGATGATTGGATTGATGTTGGTGCTGCGGTTGATTGGCGCGTGGGATGTGACTGATGTGCTGGTGCGCGAGGCGGGGCGGTTGGGGTGGGCGTTGTTGCAGGGGCCTTCGCTGGAACAGATCGGCGCGGTGGGGGCGGCGATGTTTGTCGCGCATGAGGTTTGGGGGGCGGTGATCCTGGCCGGGCGGGAGGTGCGGGCGCGGGTTCGGCGGTGGTGGCGGTAGGGCTGGGGGGATCGCCGGGGGGGTGAGTTGGTGCCGGTGGCGCCGCCCTCACCCCGGCCCTCTCCCGCAAACGCGGGAGAGGGGGGCGCGGCTCAACGGATAAAAGTTTTTTGCTTCTTTTTTTCAAAAAAGAAGCGCTGGCTTTCTTCTCCTTAGCGTGGGGCTAGTCTTCGTCGTCCATTTCTTCCTGGTGTTCGTAGTACCAGTCGATGACTTCGTCGTGGAATTCGGGGTCTCGGAGGAGGCGCATGGCCAAAGCGAGGACGATTTCGGCGGGGGCGGGGAGTTCTTCGGCGTCGTCGGAGAGTTCGGCGCCGCCGACGACGCGGACGGACATTTCGCCGTCTTCTTCGCCGACGATGAGGGCGAACTCCGTTTTATCGAGCTCGATGCTGACTTTTTCGGCGGCCATGGTTGTTGCTCCTGGGATGGCGGCGGGGTGGTAGCAGACCGCGCCGCCGCGGAATAGGGGTTAGCCGAGCAGCCAGGGGGCGCTGGTTGTGCCGGCGAGGGTGCGGAGTTGGGTGAGGAGGCCGGGGCCGATGGGGATGCCGGATTGCAGGCGGCGGGCGGCGTTGCGGCGTTCGGGGTCGCCGGCGACCATGACGGGGTCGGTGGGGTCGGCCGGTTTGGTGGCGCGGAGTGCGTCGGTGAAGGAGATGACGTCGGCGCGGAAGTCATCGGTTTCGCGGAAGAGGGCGGGGTTGAGGGCGAGGAAGAAGTGGCCGATGCCCATGGTGCCGGGGTGTTTGGTGTGCATGGGGTCGGTGATCATGGTGGCGCCGGAGAGGGCGGAGGAGAGGATGTTGACCATGCTGGCGAGGCCGTAGCCTTTGTAGCTGCTGGATTCGCGGGTGCCGCCGAGGGAGGTGAGGAAGCCGCCTTTTTCGCGGGCTTCGAGGGGGTCGGTGCTGGGGAGGCCGTCTTTGGTTTGGACCCAGCCGGGGGGGAGGGGGACGCCTTCGTTGGCTTTGTTGCGGATGCGGCCGGCGGCGACGGTGGTGGTTGCCATGTCGAGCAGGAAGGGTTCGCCGTCGCGGCCGGGGGCGGCGAAGGCGATGGGGTCGGTGCCGAGGCGGGCCTGGGCGCCGCCGGTGGGGGCGACCTGGATGCCGGAGGCCGACGTGGTGACGAGGCCGATGAGGCCGGCGTCGGCGGCCATTTTGGCGTAGAAGCCGCAGGCGCCGAAATGCGCGGAGTTGCGGACGGCGGCGACGCCGATGCCGATGCCGATGGTTTGCGCCTTGGCGATGGCGGTGTTCATGGCGAGGCGGGAGGTGACGTGGCCGAGGCCGCCATCGCCGTCGACGAGGGCGGAGACCGGGGTTTCCTTGACGATGCGGGGTTCGGCGCGCATGCGCATTTTGCCGTCGGCGGCGCGGGCGGCGTAGGTGGGGATCATGGAGATGCCATGGCTGTCGATGCCGTGGAGGTCGGCCCAGGCCATGATTTCGGCGGTGCTTTCGGCGTTTTCGGCGGGCATGCCGAAGGCGGTGAGGAAGCCGGCGATCTGGCGGCGGTGGACTTCGTAGGGGGCGGACATGTCAGGCCTCCCGGACGAAGCGGTTGGTGAGGGTGCCGATGCCGGTGATTTCGACGTCGACGAGGTCACCGTGCTTGAGGTCGGGCGAGCTGCCGTCGGTGCCCATCCACATGACGTCACCGGGGTGGAGGGTGCAGTACTGGCTGGTGACGTGGATGAAGTGCTGGATGGAGAACAGCATGTCGTTGGTGGGGAAGGAGGAGCGGATTTCGCCGTTGAGGCGGACGTTGGTGTGGAGTTTGGCGAGATCGACGTCGGTTTCGATCCAGGGGCCCATGGGCTTGAAGGTGTCGGTGTTTTTGGAGCGGAAGAAGGTGCGATCGGCCTTCTGCCAGGTGCGTTCGGAGACGTCGTTGCCGATGGTGTAGCCGAAGACGCAGGAGAGGGCGTCGGCTTCGGAGAGGTTTTTGGCTTTCTTGCCGATGATGACGACGAGTTCGCCTTCGTAGTGGATTTTGTCGGTGGCGTCGCGGGGGATGACGACGTTCTCGCCGTGGGCGATGAGGGCGTTCTGGGCGCGGTAGCCGATTTCGGCGCGGGCGGGGATGTTGGGGGAGGTGCCGGCTTTTTCGGCGGCTTCCTTGACGTGGGCGACGTAGTTGAGGCCGGCGCAGTAGAAGGTGCGCGGCATGACGGGGATTTCGATTTTCACGTCGGCGAGGCGGTGGGTGCGGCCGGTTTTCTCCCAGGAGGAGAACATGTCGCCGCTTGTTTCGAGGATGGTTTCGCCCTCGATTATGCCGTGGGCGGTGGTGCCGGCGGCGGTGTAGGTGATCCAGCGCATGGAGGTTTCAAGGAAGCGCTTCTTTTTGAAAAAAGAAGCAAAAACTTTTCTATCCGTTTGGTGCGCGGCTTGCAGGGTGGGTTCCGCGGCCAATGGATGAAAGTTTTTTGCTCCTTTTTTCAAAAAAGGAGCGCTTCCTTCCTTTCTTAGTTGGGTTTGATTGTGGTTTTCGCCACGACGGCGCGTTCCACGCCGGCGCGGCTGAGGTGGACGGTGTGGTACTCGCCGGCGAGCCAGGGGGCGAAGCGGTCGCGGTAGAAGGGGCTGCCGGGGACGCCGGAGTTGCCGATGTTTTGCACGGCGCGGAAGGCGTCGGGGGCGGAGAAATCGACGATCATGCGGTATTCGGCGCCGGAGGCGGCGTTGTGGGGCGGGAGTTCGCCGCCGGTGTTGCGGATGGTGTGGGAGCCGCCGTTGACGGGGGCGGGGCCGATATCGAAGGCGGCGGCGTTGGCTGGGGTGGAGAGCGGGTGTTTCCAGTGGGCGATGTGGACGCGGCCCCATTCCCAGGCGGCGCGGTCGGCGCCGAGGCGGTTGGTGAGGGTGGCGATGGATTGCTGCGCGGTTTCGGCGATGACGGCGGCGAGGCCTTCGGGGAAGTAGTTGGGGATTTCGCCTTCGATCACGCTGGTGCAGAGGCCGGTTTGCTGGACCGTGAGGTCGAGCAGATGGGCGGGGAGGTGGAGGGACTGCACGCGGCGGTTCCACAGGGCCATGAAGGTTTCGAACAGGGTCGGGGCGGCGCTGTGGAGGGAGTAGAACTGGTCCCAGCCGGCGAGGGTGGCGGCGAGTTCGGTGACGGCGGGGTCGGGGTTGCCGGCGAGGGCGTTCAGGATGTGGGGGATGGTGCGGGTGGCGCGGACGTTCTTGACGTCGTTTTGCAGGGCGATGTTGGCGGCGACGTCCATTTTCGGGCTGCCGGAGAAGATCTCGTCGAGCCGCACGCCGCGGTGGCCCTGGGAGTAGGAGCCGTAGATCGGATACGGGTAGTCGGCGGCGACGATGCGCTGGTTGGCGCTGGCGACGGCGCCGCTGGCGGGGTCGTAGCGGCTGGGCAGACCGTCGAACGGGATGTAGCCGATCCAGCGGTCTTCGGGGTTGTTGGCATCGCGCACGCCGGGCCAGGCGCGGCCGCGGATGGGGATGCGGCCCGACATCTGGTAGCCGATATGGCCGTCGCGGTCGGCGTAGATGTAGTTGAATACGGCGACGGCCCAGTCCTTCAGGACGGCGCGGAAGTTCGCCCAGGATTTCACGCGGCCGAGGCCGATGATGGCGCGGAGGTCATCCAGGTGTTCCATGCCGACCCAGCGCAGGGCCATCGGCGGGTCACCGGCCGGATTGATGGCGGGTACGATGGCGTTGATGATCGGGCCGCGCAGGGTGGAGCGGATGGTGAGGGTGTGGTCCGCGGCGCCGCGGACCTTGATGGTGACGTCGCGGAGTTCGAAGGTGCGCCATGTGTCGCCGTCGCGGTAGCGGCTGGGGTCGGCGGGGTCGACCTCCTCGCGGTAGAGGTCGCGGGTGGAGGCCATGTTGTTGGTGAGGCTCCAGGCGGACTGGCCGTTGCAGCCGTACCAGAAGCCGGGCACGCCGGGATGGCCGCAGCCGGCGGCGTTGTCCTCCGGGCCGTGGAGGGCGAATTCGTACCAGCTTGAGGGGACCCAGAAGGGCTGGTGGGGGTCGCCGGCGATGACGGGGTAGCCGGTCGCGGATTTGGTGCCGGAGATCGCCCAGTTGTTGGAGCCGGTGGCGTCATCCGTGCCCATTGGGTTTTCCGGCTTGGCGTAATGCGGCGGGATGGCGCCGGGGAGGACGAGGTTTTCGGAAGCCTCGGGCGTGAGATACAGGGTCTGCAATTCCGCCGGCAGCAGGGTGGAGGCTTCGGCGGCGATAATGCGGTCGATGCGGCCGTTGAGCGACCACCAGAAGCCGCGCGTGGTGGCGATCACGTCGCGCACCGTGAAGGGCTCCGGCTGGTAGCCGATGATGAGGAATTCGACCGGCAGGTCCGCGCCCATGGCGGTCATGCAGGCGTTGATGCCGGCGACGAAGGCGGCGCAGATGGCGCGGGTCGCGGGGTCGATCAGGATGTCCTCGCGGTCGCAGATCTCGGGGATGCCGACGGTGCGATGGGCGATATCGGCGGCGAGGTAGGACGGGCCAAGGATTTCCGCCTGGCGGCCGAGGGCGCGGCGGCGCAGGCGGTCCATCTGCCATAGCCGGTCCTCCGCCATGGCGAAGCCGAGGCCGAAATAGACGTCCGCGGTGGTGCCACCATAAATGTGCGGCACGCCGGCCGCGTCGCGCAGGATTTCGACCGTGCCGTTCACCGCCGCTGCCAGCGTGCGGTCGCGCGGCGCGGCGCGGCTTGCCAGCCAGGCGTCGCGGGCGGCCGGGAAATCGGCGTCGGGCGCGCGTTCACCGCGCAGGGTGGAGAGAATGGCGGCGTCATCGGGCATGGGGGGTCACTCGGGCGCTGGGTGGTTGGAAGGAAGCGGTTCTTTTTTGAAAAAAAGAACCAAAAAACTTCTATCAACTGGTTCGGAGTTGACTGGGGACACGCCGCGGCCAAACGGATAAAAAGTTTTTGCTTCTTTTTTCAAAAAGAAGCGCTTGCTTGTTTGCCTCATGGCCGCCGCACGGGTCGGCGGGTGAGTTCGAGCAGCACAACGGTCCCGACCGACAGCACCACCAGGATGGTGGAAATCGCCGCGATGGTCGGCTCGATCTGGTCACGCAGCGCGTTGAACATGCGCCGCGGGAGGGTGGAGTACTCGCCACCGGAGATGAAGAAGGAGACGATCACCTCATCGAAGGAGGAGATGAAGGCCAAAAGCGCGCCGGACAGCACGGGCAGGCGGATCTGCGGCAGGGTGATCGCCCAGAAGGCACGTGGCCAAGAGGCACCAAGACTGCGGGCGACGCGCTCCTGCGCCATGTCATAGCTGCGCAGTCCGGCACTGACGCTCACCACCACGAAGGGCAGCGACAGCATGGCATGTGCCAGCACCAGGCCGAACAGCGTGTTGTTCAGCCCGAGCATGGCATAGACGTAGAAAATGCCAACCGCGGTGAGGATCACCGGCACCAGCAGCGGCGCCAGCACCAGCATGCGCAGCACCCCGGTGGCGCGGAAGCCGCCGAGATGCAGCCCATAGGCCGCTCCGGTGCCGAGCGGCGTGGCGACGAAGGTGGTCAGAACTGAAACTTGCAGGCTCATCCACGCCGCGTCACGCCATTCCACCGAGCCGAGCAGCGCCTGATACCAGCGCAGCGAATAGGCGCGCGGGGGGAATTCCAGCAGGGTTGAACTGGAGAAGGACAGCGGGATGACGATCAGTACCGGGATCACCAGGAAGCCGATCACCAGGATCGCCAGGGCGTAGAGCCACAGGCGGGCGCGATGGGGGACGAAATCCTCGTTCACGCGCCGCCCACCTCGGTGATCCGCCGCAGCGGGAACAGCCGCGAGAAACCCCAGAAGATCAGGATGGTCGCCAGGAACAGCACCACCCCAAGCGAACTCGCCGCGCCCCAGTTGAAATAGGTCGCGACGTTCTGCTGGATCTTCATCGAAATCGTCGTCACCCGGCCGCCGCCGAGGAATTGCGGGGTGATGTAGAAGCCGAGGCAGATGATGAACACCATCACCGTTCCCGCCGCGAGGCCGGGGATGGACAGCGGCAGATAAACTTTGAAGAAGGCGGTCACCGGGCTCGCGCCGAGGCTGGCCGCGGCGCGCACGTAATCGCGGTCGATCGCGCGCATGTTGGCGTAGAGTGGCAGCACCAGGAACGGGATCATGATGTGCAGCATACCGATCGCCGTGCCGGTAAAATTATGCACGAGTTGCAGGGGTTCATCGATGATGCCCCAGCTCATCAACACCGAGTTCACCACGCCACGGCGCTGCAACAGCACGAGCCAGGCGTAGGTGCGCACCAGGATCGCCGTCCAGAACGGCACCAGCACCAGGGTGAGGGTTATGGAGGCGGCGCGGGGCGGCAGCATGGCGATCATGTAGGCGACGGGATAGCCAAGCAGCACGCTCAGCACCGTCACCAGCACGCTGAGTTCGAGCGTGGTGAGGAAGATCGAGCGATAGGCCGGCTCCGTCACCATTCGCGTGTAGTTCTCGAGCGAAAACGCGCCGTCCTCGATGAAGGAGAGCCAGAACAGCCAGCCCACCGGGATGAACAGCATCAACCCCAGGATGATAAAGGATGGCGCGGTGAGCGCGGCCAGCGCCGTTTTCTCCCGCCGCGCATCTGCGCGGATACCAGCGGCGTTCAACCCATCGGTCACGGAGCAGGCACCAGCAACGTGTCCACCGGGTCAAACCCGAGGCGCACCATGCTCCCCGGCGGCGGCAGTGCGGCGATCCGCCCGGCACGGGCAAGCTCGCGCAGGGTGACGATGTCCCCCCCCGCGAGCCGCACGTCAACGCGGACGGAATCGCCTTGGTAGACGATCTCGGCCACCTCGGCGTCGATGCCGTTCAGGTCTGGCGCGCCGCCAAGCACCAGCTTCTCCGGCCGCAATACCAACAGATAGGCCCCATCCTTCGGCGTTGCCGGCACACGCAGCACCTCATCGCGCCACCGCGCCACCCCACCCCCAACGGTCACCGGCACGAAGGTCGAATCGCCGATGAAATCCGCCACGAAATGGCTGGCCGGCGCCTCGTACAGCCGCTGTGGCGTGTCGATCTGCTGAATCTGCCCCTGGTCGATCACCGCGATCCGGTCGGACAGCGTCAGCGCCTCGCGCTGATCGTGCGTGACGTAGATCACCGTGGTACCAAGGCTGCGATGCAAATGCCGCAGCTCGATCTGCATCTGCTCGCGCAGCTTTTTGTCGAGCGCCGAGAGCGGCTCGTCCATCAGCAGAATGCCGGGCTCGAACACAATGGCCCGGGCCAGCGCCACCCGCTGCCGCTGGCCGCCCGAGAGCTGATCCACCCGGCGCCCCCCCAGCGCGCCGAGTTGCACCTGCTCGAGCGCCTGCTTCACCCGCCGCTCCCGCTCCGCTCCTCCCACGCCGCGTAGCGTCAGCGGAAACGCCACGTTTGCAGCGACATCCATGTGCGGAAACAGCGCATAGGACTGGAACACCACGCCCAGGTTACGCTTATGCGGCGGCGTGCGGACCATCTCGACATCGCCGAATTTCACGCTGCCGGCATCCGGCCGGGTGAACCCGGCCATGATCATCAGCAGCGTCGTCTTGCCCGACCCGGAGGGGCCGAGCAGGGTGAGGAACTCACCCTGCGCGACATCGAGATCCACCCCGTCGAGCGCCGCGACCTTGCCGTAACGGCGCACCAACCCGCGCACCGTGATCGGCAGCGCCCGTCCCGCGGTCATGCCGCGCTGCCCCTACGACCGCTCACTGTTGCAGGAACGCGTCCATCCGTTCCGTCAGCTTGTTGAGGTTCTCGCGCCAGTAGTCGAAGTTCATGTTGGTCTGCTTGGCGGCGTTGACGGGCGAGGAGTTGATGGAGGCCTTGGCGGCTTCGGGGATCTTGCCGGTGTCGAAGGCCTTGCTGTTGATCGGGCCGTAGTCGATCAGCGCCGGGATATTGGCCTGGAGCTCCGGGGACACCATCATCGCGATCACCTTCTGAGCCAGCGCCGCGTTTTTGGCGCCCTTGGGGATCACCAGGCAGTCGATGTTGAAGATGCCCTGGTTGTAGTTGATGGTCGCCTTGGCGCCGTCCTTGATCACCGCCCCGGCGCGGCCGTTCCAGATGGCGACCATGTCGGCCTCGCCGTCCTTCAGCAGCTGGGCGGACTGGGCGCCCGAGGCCCACCAGACGACAACGTTCTTCTTGATCTTCTCAAGGCTCTTGAGCGCGCGATCGACGTCGAGCGGATAAAGCTTCTGCGGATCGACGCCATCGGCCATCAGCGCGATCTCGAAGGTTTCAGCAGCACCGCGGCCGAGCGAGCGGGTGCCGGGGAATTTCTTGGTATCCCAGAAATCGGCCCAGCTCTGCGGTCCGTTATTGCCGTATTTCTGCGTGTTGTAGGCGATGACGGTGGAGTAATAGATCACCCCGATCCAGTCCTTCGCCGCCATCGCCTTGTCGATGCCGTCGGTGTTGATCACCTTGTAGTCGAGCGGCTCGAACAGCCCCTCGGCCGCGCCGCGGGCGCAGCTGACGCCGCCGAGATCGGCCACATCCCACTTCACCGCCTTGGCGCCGACCTGGGCGCGCACGTCGGCGATGCCGGTGAGGGTGTCTTCCTTGATGGTGATGTTGAGCGCCTTCTCGATCGGGTCGAGCAGCGCCTTGCGCTGGGCCGCCTGATAGGCGCCGCCGAAGGAGGCGAAGGTGATGGTGGTTTGTGCCGCGGCCGGCAGACTGGCCGCGAGGCTCAGCAGCAAAGCCGCCCGGAAGGTGGAGAACATGCGCATCGTCTAGCCCCCGTTGTTTTTGTCATGCGTCGTGGCGGGCATCATCGGCCCGGAATCGCTCGCCCGCCAAGGGGGAAATTGCGTCCGCCGCGCAACGCGGGCTAGGTTTTGCATGTTACTCGCGTCGCCAGGAGGCTCGTTTGCCCGCATCCGCCCCGCTGCCGCCCAGCCTCTATGCCGATACCGCCCGCCCGCCCGCGATCACCCCGCCGCTCGATGGCGACAAGCGTGCCTCCGTTTGCGTGATCGGCGCCGGCTTTACCGGGCTGTCCGCCGCGCTGCACCTCGCGCAGCAGGGCACGGATGTGATCGTGCTCGAGCGCAACGAGCCCGGCTGGGGCGCTTCCGGCCGCAATGGCGGGCAGGTCAACCCGGGCCTCAAATGGGACCCGGACACGGTGGAGAAGGATTTCGGCCCCGATCTCGGCCGCCGCATGGTCGCGATGTCCTGGGATGCGCCGAACGTGGTGTTCAACCTGATCGCCCAGCACCAAATCACCTGCGAAGCCTCACAATCCGGCACCATGCGGGCGGCGTTTCAGCAGAACAATGTCGCCGAGATCGAGAGCGCCTATGAGCAGGGGGCCAGGCGCGGCATGCCGGTCGAGCTGCTCGACAAGGCGGCGATGCGGCAGAAAATCGGTGCCGAGCGCTATCTCTGCGCCCTGCTCGACAATCGCGGTGGCCACGTGAACCCGCTCGGCTATGCCCGCGGCATGGCCCAGGCGGCGCAGCAACTCGGCGTGACCGTGCATGGCGGCAGCCCGGCCGAGAAGGTGTGGCGCGAGGGCACATCCTGGAAGGTGCAGACCCCGACCGGCACCGTCACCGCCGATCGGCTGGTGATCGGCACCAACGGCTATACCGACGATGTGTGGCCCAAGCTGCGCAAATCCGTAGTGCCGGTCTATAGCGGCATCGCCGCCTCGGAGCCGATCCCCGAGGAGATCGCGCGGGAAATCATGCCGCATCGCGCCTCGATCTATGAGCTCGGCAAGGTCACCACCTATTACCGGCTCGACAAGTCCAACCGCATCCTGATGGGCGGCCGCAGCCGGCAATCGCCGATCAGCGCGCCGGGGGACGTGCAATGGATGGTCGATTACGCCCAGCGCCTGTGGCCGCAGATCAAGCCGTTCAAATGGACCCATGGCTGGAACGGCCAGCTCGCCATCACGCCGGACCACTACCCGCATATCCACGAGCCGGCGCCCGGCGTGCTGGTCTGCGTCGCCTATAACGGGCGCGGCGTGGCGATGGCGACCGCGATGGGCCCGCAGCTGGCCAAGCGCACGCTGGGCGGCAGCCAGACCGAGATCGACATGCCGATCACCGACCTCAAGGAAATTCCCTTCCACGCTTTATGGAAAACAGCCGTGGCGGCGCGGGTGCTGTATGGGCGGGTGCGGGATTATCTGCACGTCTGAGATCAGTACAAAGAGGTTCTTTTTCGAAAAAAAGAACCAAAAAACTTATATCCGCTTGGCTGCGGAGCGCACCCGACCAGCCGTGAACCAAACGGATAGAAAGTTTTTGCTTCTTTTTTCAAAAAGAAGCGCTTCCCTCCCTTACTCCCGCGACAGGCCAGCCCCATGACCATCGACCGTTCCAGCATTTCCGCCGCCGCGGTGCGTATTGCGCCGTACGTGCGCCACACACCCATCTTCCGCCTCGCCGCGGGCGATCTCGGGCTGAGCTTCCCGGTTACGTTGAAGCTCGAACTGCTGCAGCACGCCGGCAGCTTCAAGCCGCGTGGGGCGTTCAACCGCATCCTGCGGGCGCGTGAGGCGGGCGAATTGCCAGCCTCTGGCGTGATCGCCGCTTCGGGCGGCAACCACGGCGCGGCGGTGGCCTGCGCCGCCCAGGCGCTCGGGCTGACGGCCGAGATTTTCGTGCCGCAGCACACGCCTGAGTCCAAGCGGAAGCGCATCGAGGGCTACGGCGCGCGGCTGGTGCGCGGTGGCGAGGCCTATGTCGACGCGCTGGCCGCGAGCCGCGCGCGCCAAGCCGAGACGGGGGCCATGGAAGTGCACGCTTTCGATCATCCCGACGTGCTGTCCGGTCAGGGCACCACCGCCATGGAGTTCGAGGCCGATGCGCCCGATCTTACCCATATCCTGATCGCCACCGGCGGCGGCGGGCTGATTGGCGGCATGTCCGCATGGTTCGGCGGGCGGATCAAGGTGATCAGCGTGGAGCCCGAGGGCTGCCCCGGCCTGCACAACGCGCTTGCCGCCGGCCGCCCGGTCGACTCCCCGGTCGGCGGCATCGCGGCTGATGCGCTGGGAGCGAAGCAGGTTGGCGCGCTGATGTTCCCCATCGCCCAGACCAACGTCGCCGCCGCCGTGCTGGTGACGGACGCCGCCATCATCGCCGCGCAAAAGACCTTGTGGGACCGCATGCGCCTGGTTGCCGAGCCCGGCGGCGCCACCGCACTGGCCGCGCTGCTGTCCGGCGCCTGGGTGCCGCCCGAAGGCGCCCGGGTCGGCGTACTGGTCTGCGGTTCCAACACCGATCCGGCGCTGGTGGTGTCATGAGCTCCGTGCTGCTCGACATCGACGCGCGGGGCGTCGCCCATGTCACCCTCAACCGCCCGGAAATCGGCAACGCCTATGACGAGGACCTGCTGGCGGCGCTGATCGACGGGTTGAGCAAGCTTGAAGCTGATCCGGCGATCCGCGCGCTGGTGATCCGCGGCGCCGGCAAGCATTTCCAGGCCGGCGCCGACATCAAATGGCTCCGTCACGCCGCCGATTATCCGCCGGAGCAGGCCTTCGCCGCCTCGATGGCGACCACGCGGGCGATGCAGCTGCTCAACGAATTCTCCCGCCCGACCATCGCCGTGATCACGGGCGCCTGCTTCGGCGGCGGCGTCGGTATCGCCTGCTGCGTCGATGTCGCGCTGGCCACACCAGAGGCGCAATTCGGCATCACAGAAGTGCGGGTCGGTGTTTCGCCCACCCCGATTTCGACCCACATGGTCAACGCCATCGGCCTGCGCCAGACCCGCCGCTACGCGCTCACCGGCGAGCGCTTCGGTGCCATCGAGGCGTGCCGGATCGGCCTGGTGCATGAGATCGTCGCCGCGGATTCCATCGAGGCACGCGTGGAAGAGGTGCTGGACGCGGTCTTCCTCTCCGCCCCCGGCGCCATCGCCGGCACCAAGCACAGCTTCCTCGCCGCCAACGGGCTCAAGCTCGATCAGCGGGCGATGGAAATGCTGGCCCATGAAAGCTGGATGCAGCGCAACTCCGCCGAGGGCCACGAGGGCACCACGGCCTTTGCTGAAAAGCGCCGTCCGTCATGGTATGGACTACCACCCGGCGGCTGACCCGCCGGCGGGGTTGGCACGTGCGATTTTCTTCAACCTCAGGGCTGATTGCCATACGAATGCTTAACCGCTCTGCCCCGATGACGTGATCATCGCGGCCGGATTGGCCATGGAGGACGGGGATGACGATTCTCAATGCGACCAGTGGCACCAGCTATGCCACGGTCTCGGACGCCATCAACGCGGCCTCGCCGGGTGACGTGATCCAGCTCACGCCCGGCACCTACAGCGAAGATTTCCCCGTCATCAGCAACCTGACCATCGAGGGCGTCGGCGGTCTCGCCCGGCTGACGCCGACGCTGACCATCGATCCGCAACCCGGTGACCCCGTTTATCAGCCGCCCGCCAATGCCAAGGCGGTGCTTGTCACCCAGGGCGCGGTGACACTCGACCATCTCGAGATCACCGGCGCCGCCGTGTCCGACGCCGACGGGGCAAACGGTGCGGGCATCCGCTATGAAAGCGGGTCTCTGACCATCACCAATTCGCACGTCTTCGGCAACCAGGAAGGTCTGCTCGCCGGCGCCAATCCGGGCGCCAACATCTCGATCGATCGCTCCGAATTCGACAACAACGGCGCCGAAAACGGCCTCACCCACAATATCTATGCCGGTGAGATCGGCACGCTGACCATCACCAATTCCTATATCCATGACGCCCTTGGTGGCCACGAAATCAAGAGCCGCGCCGCGAACACGATCATCACCGGAACCCGTATTCAGGATGGGCTGGCCGATTCCAGCTACCTCGTCGACCTGCCGGAAGGTGGGGTCGGGGTGCTGGCCAACGATGTGCTCGCGAATGGCCCGAACGCGCAGAACTACGCCGGGGTTCACTTTGGCGGCGAGGCCTTCCCGGTGCTTGACCCGAGCAGCCTGACACTGGAGGGCATCACCTATGTCAACCTGATCGATCCGATGGTGACGGGCGGCTGGAACCCGGTCGTGCTTGACCAGTCGGACCCCTATACGGTTCCGACGATCACCGGCTCGACCTTCTATGGCGTCACCAGTGACCAGATGTTGACCGATGCCGGAGGCAGCGAGATCCCAGGCGATGCCTACGCCACGCCGGCCGCCGGAAACAGCTTTCAAGCCGCCGACGCCGCGCCGGTGTTCGACACCTCATCACCGATCGCCGGCGGGTCCCAGCCGGTGATCCTGCTGACGACCGCCAAGGACACGATCACCGGGCCTGGCAATGACATCCTGATCGCCCTGCCAAATACCCTCACGCGCGGCGACAGCATTGACGGCGGCAGCGGGACCAACCGATTGGCGCTCTATGGCGGCGGTACATTCGACCTGGCGACCCCGGCAAAGCTGGCGCACGTGCAGGTGGTATCCGCGCAGGAAGGCGAGGGCGGGACGGCCCAAACCGTGATCCTGCGCGCGCACCTGAACGCGACTGTCAACGTGTCTGCGGACACCAGGGCCGATGCGTCACCGGGCATCACCATTATGGGTGCAGCGGGCAGCGACACCATCAATCTCGGCGCGGGCGCCAATACCGTCACCCCCGGTTCTGGCGAGACGGTCAACGGCGGTAGCGGCAGCGATACCTATATCGTGACCGCGGCGACGATTGGCGCGGTCACAATCAATGGCGGCGGCAGCAGCGACGCGCTGGTGGTCAATGGTGGCGGCGTGGCGGTCATGGGATCCAAGCTGCACGGCCTCGATACGGTGCAACTGGCGACGACGACGAGGCTTACCGCCAACACCACGGCAGGCCTCCGGATCAGCGGCAGCAGCGCCGGCTCGGATGTCATCACGCTCGGCGCATCGAGCCAAAGCGTCATTTCCGGCGGGGCCAACGAGACCATCAAGGCCAAGGCGGTGAACGCCGGCGCGGCCGTGAGTGGGCTCGGGGCGAACAGTCAGTTGGAGGTCTCGACGGGAGGCCTGATCCGCCTCAACGCCGCGACCGCGGTGAGCACCGTGAAGTTGGATGTCCACGGCAATCTGCTGCTCAACAGCATGTCGTTCATGACGGCGATCGGCAGCAGCGGGTCCGACACCCTCCAGGCCGGCGCTACCGGCCAGACTCTCACAGGAGGGGCCGGCGCCGACAAGCTGGTGGGCTACGCCGGCGGCCATGATACGTTCAAGGACACAGCGGCGGGGCTCTACGACGATACCATCAAAGGGTTCCTCCCCACCGACCAGATCGACATCACCGATCTGTCGCGCACCGGCGCCACGCTCACCACCACGGCAATGGGGTCTTACACGTCGGTGCATGTCGTCTCGGGAAGCAGCAGTACGACGTTCTTGATGGCGGGATCGTTCAACCAAAGCCGGTTCACACTCGCGCCTGATGCGGGCTCGGGGACGATGATGACGTATGCCTGAGCCGGGCGACGCGCGTCTGGGAGAGGAAAAGTCCTAATTTTGCTCATAAAAATAATAGAATAGCGCTTTTATAATTGCTAAATCGAAACAAATGAGGCAGAATTCGACGCCGCGATCCGGAGGCCATTGGGCCTTCGTCGCTCGCGCAATTCGATGCGTGCGCTGGGCGCAGGCGGGGAAGGGCGCGGGCAGGCGGGCGCGGGGGTGGTGGTTGGGTGGGAGGTGGGCGATGCGCGGCGCGGCTTCGGCGCACGACGGGTGCGGCGCGGGCGCAGGTGGGGCGTGGCGGATTTCGGGCGGCGGCGGGGCTTGGAGGTGTTCGGGCGGGAGGTATTCGGGCGGGAGGTATTCG
>CAIYPH010000633.1 GCA_903928045.1 uncultured Rhodospirillales bacterium | reverse complement strand
GCGGGGGCGCTATACCGCCCCCGCGACCCGCCTTTCTGGCTTGTCTGTGGTCAGGGTTCTCTCACCGCCAGCGTGGCAGTCGAGGGCCGGAAGGAAAAATTGGCTCAGAGAGAAAATTTAGCTTGCACGGAACAGAAAAGTTATATATAAACTCCACGACGAAATTAGGAGTGACCATCACCTTATGACCCGACCGCGCCACCCTTCCCCGGACGTCCGCCTGGGCATCGCCGACATCGTCGGCGCGATGCTCCGCGTTCTGCTGGCCGCCCTGCTCGGTGGCTGGCGCGCGCCGCGGGATGCAACCGCGCTCGATGGGACGATGACACCCGTGCTGGAGGCCACGCGCGCCGCGGCGGAGGATCTCTTTGCCGAAATGGTGGAATGGGTCGCGGTGCCGGCGCCGTGGCGGGCGGGGCAGGGGCGGTTTCGCACGCGCTTCCTGCTGCGCGTGCGGCCGCGCGGCTTGTGGGCTGAGGCCTGGCTTGTCGCGTTCGGGCGGGGGCCGCCTGGGCGAGATGCGACCAATTCGGGCTGGATAACCGGCATGGCCTGAGGGCGATGCGCGGGCGTACGCGCTTGGGCGCAGCGGGTATGACGTAAGGCGGTTTGTGTTGTGGCCCGGATGCGCCTATCCGCCGCAAATGCCCTTTCCCCAAGTCCATCCCGTGCTCGACGCGGCGCTCGTCGCGCGCGACTATCTCGAACCGACCGCGGTGCAATCCGCCGTGCTGCAACCCGAGGCCCTGGGCCGCGACCTTCTGGTCTCCGCCCGCACCGGCTCCGGCAAGACCGTCGCCTTCGGCCTCGCCGCCGCCGCCACCCTGCTGCCCGACGGCGCGCTGCCGACCGATGGCAAGCCGATCGCCCTGGTGATTGCGCCGACCCGTGAACTCGCCTTGCAGGTGCGCGAGGAGTTGTCCTGGCTCTACGCCGGTGCCCGCATCGCCTCCTGCGTCGGCGGCATGAGCATCTTCCAGGAAGAGCGCGCACTGCGCGGCGGCTGCCACATCGTCGTCGGCACCCCCGGCCGTCTTGGCGACCATCTCCGCCGCGGCAATCTCGACCTCGCCTCGCTCCGCGTCGTGGTGCTGGACGAGGCGGACGAAATGCTCGATCTCGGCTTCCGCGAGGAACTCGAGGTCATCCTCGACGCCGCGCCGACCGAACGCCGCACCATGATGTTCTCGGCCACCATCCCGCACGACATCGCCACCCTCGCCCGCAAATACCAGCGCAACGCGCTGCGCATCGACACCATCGACCGCTCGGTGCCGCATGACGACATCGAATACCGCGCCATGCTGGTCGCCGGCCACGAGACCGAGGGCGCGCTGATCAACATCCTGCGCTGGTACGAGGCCCCCGGCGCCCTGGTATTCTGCGCCACCCGCGAGGCGACGCGCCGGCTGTACGGCGCGCTGCTCGACCGTGGCTTCGCCGCCGTCATGCTGTCCGGCGAGTTGAGCCAGCACGAACGCACCGCCGCGCTGGATGCGCTGCGCTCCGGCCGCGCCCGCGTCGGCGTCTGCACCGATGTCGCTGCACGCGGGCTCGATCTGCCGGCGCTCGATCTCGTCGTCCATGCCGACCTGCCGACCAATCCCGAGACCCTGCTGCACCGCTCCGGCCGCACCGGCCGGGCCGGGCGCAAGGGCGTCTCGGTGCTGATCGTCGGCCAGTCGAAGCGCCGCCGCGCCGAGCAGGTCACCCAGGCAGCCCGGGTGCGCGTCGCCTGGTCCAACGCGCCGGGCGCCGCGGAGATCGCGCTGCGCGATCGCGAGCGCTTCATGACCGACCCGATGTTCGAGCCGGCTGAGGGCGCCGAGCGCGAGGATGCGCTGGCCTTGCTCGAAGCCCATGACCCCGTGGTGGTCGCCGCCGCCCTGCTCCGCCTCGCCCGCCGCCGCCTGCCGCCGGCCGCGGAGATCAGCCAGCCCTACCAGGCCGAAATCCCCCGCGAGGGCGAGCGCGCGGTCCGCGAGGGCAGGGTGGCCCCGGCCGAGCGCAGCGCCGCCGGCGGCTTCGTGCCGTTCCGCCTCGCGGTCGGACGCAACAAGCGGGCGGACCCCAAATGGATCCTGCCACTGATCTGCCGCATCGGCGGGCTCAACAAGAACGACGTCGGCGCGATCCGCATTTTCCCGACCGAGACCAGCATCGAAATCCGCGCCGAAGTCGCCGATGCCTTCGCCGTCGCCGCCGCCAATCTGCCGCCGCACGAACCCAAAATCACCCGCGCCGACAGCGCCCCCCCGCCCGCCCCGCGCCCGCACTACAAGAAGAAATACAAGGGCTAGCCGGCCAGAAACGCCTCCAGCGCCGCGCGGCCGGGCAGCCCCGCCCGGTTGCCGGGCGCCAAGCATTTCAGTGCGGCGACCGCCTGACCGACGTCGATGCAGCGCGACACGTCCATCCCCTCGGCGAGCGCCCAGGTGAAGCCGCCATGGAACGCATCCCCGGCGCCGCTGGTATCCACCGCCGCGATCTCGCGGGCTGGAAGGTGGTGCATCCCATCGCGATCGCGCCAAGTATAGCCGCGCGCTCCCTGCGACACCCCCACATGGCGCGGCCCCAGCCCCCCCGCCAGCGCCAGGCCCGCCGCGATGTCCCCCGGCGCGAACTCCTGCAACCCCGGTGCCGAGAACAGCGCGAAATCGGCCAGTGCCAGCAGCCCATGCAGCGCGTCGCCGGCTCCGATATCGGCATCCAGCACCGTCGTCACCCCCGCCGCCCGCGCCGCTGTGAACAGCGCCCCGGCGCCCGCCGGCCAGCGCACATCGGCCAGCACCACCCGCGCCGTAGTCACCGGCGCGAAGTCCACCCCCTCCGCCCCGGCGTCGAGCCCGGCGCCGCGATCGCTCACCAGTAGCCGCTCTCCGGCGCCATCGACGATCACCGCCGACGTCGACGAGCGCCCGCCCGCGAAGGCCCGCAACCCGGCGGTATCGATCCCCTCGTCCTGCAACCCCTGCCGGATCGCCCGCCCCGCCAGGTCGTCACCGATCCGGCTGTAGAACGCGACCCGCCCGCCCAGCCGCGCCGCCGCCACCGCGGCATTTGCGGCCATCCCGCCGCCGGCCTCCTCGAAGCCCTGCGCCAGCACCTTCTGCGGCGAGGGAGGAAACGCGCCGATCCGGTAGATCCGGTCGAGCGCTGCATGCCCGAGGCAGATAATTGTCGCCGTCACACCCGCACACTCCGCTTCGCCGATCCGTGCCCGATGCTATAGCACCGGGGCCATTCCCCTGATCCAGAGGCCCCGATGCAACGCCGCGCCTTCCTCGCCGCCACCCTTGCCGCCCCGGTCACCGTCCGGGCCGAGCCGGCGCGTGTCCTCAAAGTGATCCCGGAAAGCGACCCCGCGGCGCTCGATCCGGTCTGGACCACCGCCACCAATACCCGCAACCACGGCTACCTCGTCTTCGACACGCTGTGGGGACAGGACGCCAGCTACGCCATCCAGCCCCAAATGGTCGCCGGCCACGTCATCGAGAACGACGGGCGGCAATGGACCATCACGTTGCGCGACGGTCTGAAATTTCATGACGGCGAACCCGTCCGCGCGCGCGACGTGGTGCCCTCCATCCGCCGCTTCGCCGCGCGCGATGCCTTCGGCCAGGCGCTGATGGATGCGACCGATGAGTTGTCCACGGTCGACGACAAGACCTTCCGCTTCCGCCTCAAGCGCCCATTCCCCCTGCTGCCCAATGCGCTCGGCAAGACCGGAACACCGATGCCCTGCATCATGCCCGAACGCCTGGCGCTGACCGACCCGGCGAAGCAGGTGAGCGACATGGTCGGATCCGGCCCCTTCCGTTTCCGCGCCGATGAGCGCGTTGTGGGCTCGCGGCTGGTCTACGAGCGCTTCGCCGGCTACGTGCCGCGCCCCGACGGGCCGGCGAGCTTTACCGCCGGGCCGAAGCGCGTGCATTTCGATCGCCTCGAATACCACGTCATCCCCGACACCCAGACCGCGGCCAACGCGCTGCGCAACGGCGAAGTCGATTTCTGGGAAACCCCGACGCCCGACCAACTCCCGCCGCTGCGCAAAGCCGGCAAATTCACCATCGAGGTGCTGGACCGCGCCGGCGGCATCGGCTGCCTGCGCTTCAACCATCTCTTCCCGCCCTTCGACAACCCGGCGATCCGCCGCTCAATCCTCGGCGCAGTCGATCAGGCCGAGTTCATGCAGGCGGTGAACGGCGACGAGCGCAACCTATGGCAGGACCGCGTCGGCGTCTTCTGCCCCGGCGCGCCGATGGCGAGTGAGGAGGGCATCGCGGTGCTCACCGGCCCGCGAGACGTCGAGAAGGCTCGCCGGGACATCGTGGCGGCCGGCTACAAAGGCGAAAAGATCGTGCTGCTCGCGCCGACCGACAACCCCGGCGTCAACGCGCTCGCCCAGGTCGCCGGCGACCTGTTCCGCCGGCTCGGCTTCAACGTCGATCTGCAGACGACCGATTGGGGCACCGTCATCCAGCGTCGCGCCAACCGGAAAGCGCCGTCCGAGGGCGGTTGGCATGTGTTCTTCACCTACCTCAACGGCACCAATAATTTCGACCCCGCCGCCCAGCTCGGCATCCGCGGCAATGGCGACAAGGCGTGGTTCGGCTGGCCGAGCATGCCCTGCATGGAGGAGCTGCGCGCTGCCTGGTTCACCGCTCCCGACGCGACGGCGCAGCGCAGCATCTGCGTCGAAATCCAGCGCCAGTTCTGGCAGGACGTGCCCTATCTGCCGCTCGGCGTCACCTATTTCCCGGCCGCCTGGCATAAGAGCCTCACCGGCGTGCGCATGGGCTTCCCGCAATACTACGACATCACCCGCGCCTGAGGATCACCCCACCATGTCCAGCAACATCCCCCTCAACGGCGACCGGCTGTGGGACAGCCTGATGGAAATCGCCCGCATCGGCGGCACCGCCAAGGGCGGCTGCAATCGCCAGACCCTCACCGATCTCGACGGGGAGGGCAGGGCGCTCTTCCAACGCTGGGGCGAGGCGGTGGGGATGACCCTCAGCGTCGACCGGCTCGGCAACATGGTGTTCACCCGGCCCGGGCGTGACCCGTCCCGCCGCGCGGTTGCGATCGGCAGCCATCTCGATACCCAGCCGACCGGCGGCAAGTTCGACGGCATTCTCGGCGTGCTCGCGGGCCTCGAACTCATGCGCGCTTTGCACGAGGCCGGCGCCGAGACCGAGGCGCCGCTGGTGCTGATCAACTGGACCAACGAGGAAGGCGCCCGCTTCTCCCCGCCGATGATGGGCAGCGGTGGCGCCATGGGCCTGTTCACCGAGGAGGAGATCCTCGCCAAGCGCGATGCCGAGGGCAAGGCGTTCGGCGAGGAACTCCGCCGCATCGGCTGGCAGGGGGCCGCCTCGCCGCAGGACCTGCAATCCCTCGGCGCCTATTTCGAGCTCCATATCGAGCAGGGGCCGCAGCTTGAGGATGAGGGACTCGATCTCGGCGTCGTCACCCATGCCCTCGCGCAAAGCTGGTACGAAATCACCATCGAAGGCGCCGAATCCCATGGCGGCGGCCCGATGATCGGCCGGCGCGATGCGATGATGGGCGCCGCCCGGCTGATCGCCGACATCGAGGATGTCGCCTTCGCCGCCCTCAGCGCCACCGGCGAACCTGGCCGCGCCACTGTCGGCGTCGTCGATGTCTACCCCTCCAGCCGCAATATCGCCCCGGGCCGGGTGTGGTTCAGCCTCGATACCCGCCATGGTGACCCCGAGCGGCTCGCCTGGATGGGCGCCGAGATCAAATCCCGCGCCGCCGCCATCGCCGCCCAGCGCCGCCTCTCCATCGAGGTGCTGGATTTCTGGCACGCGCCGCTCACCCAATTCGCCGCCCCTCTCGCCCAGCGCCTGCGCGATGCCGCATCCGCCCGCGGCTACCGCTTCAAGGACATGCCAACCGCGATCGGGCATGACGCGGTGTACATGGCGCGCAAAGTGCCGAGCGTGATGCTGTTCTGCCCCTGCCATGGCGGCATCAGCCACAACGAGGCCGAAAGCATCACGCCGGAATGGGCGACGGCGGGGATGATGACCCTGGCGGACGCCGTGCTGGCCGAGGCCGGGCTGGTCTAGAAAAGCGAATACCCGCCGTCGATCACGAAGCT